>DATFWC010000656.1:0-8774 GCA_035259885.1 Xanthobacteraceae bacterium | reverse complement strand
TTGACGATTGCGGCGCGGCCGAACTTGGCGCGCACGCGGTCGACCGCGTGCTCGGCCGCCGCATCCCGCCGGCCGGTCACGTCGACCAGATCGTCCGGGTCGGCATGCTCGGCGGCCGCCAGATCCGAGAGGCCGACGCCGATCAGCCGGAATTTCGTGCCGTCGGCTTCGCGCTTGAGCAGGTCGCGCGCGGCGGCAAAGATTTTAGCCGCCAACGCGGTCGGCGCGCCGAGAGCGCGGGCGCGCGTGCGGATGCGGAAGTCGGCGGTCTTCAGCTTCAGCGTGACGGTGCCGCCGCACAGATCCTTGGCCTTGAGCCGCGCCGAGACGCGCTCCGTGAGGCTCCACAGCTGCCGCTCGAGCGCCCGAAAATTAAAAATGTCCTCCTCGAACGTGGTCTCCGCCGACACGCTCTTGGCTTCGCGGTCGGCGTGAACGGCGCGCGTGTCGATGCCGCGCGCCAGCCGCCACAGCCGCGCGCCTTCGGCGCCGTAGCGGCGCATGAGGTCCGCCTGCTCGGCCCGCTGCAGGTCGGCCAGCACGCGGTAGCCGTCGCGCGCCAAGCGCGCCTGCGTGGCCTTGCCGACGCCGAAGATGAATGTGACCGGCTTCGGCGCCAGGAAGGCCGCAGCCTCGGCATTGCCGAGCACGGCAAAGCCGCGCGGCTTGTCGAGGTCAGAGGCGATTTTTGCCAGAAACTTGTTGGTCGCGAGCCCGATCGAGACCGTGATGCCGATCTCGTCCTCCACCCGGCGGGCAAAGCGCGCCAGCGTCTGCGCCGGCATGAGTCGATGCAGCCGTTCCGTGCCGGACAAATCGAGGAAGGCCTCGTCGATCGACAGGGGTTCGACCAGCGGCGTCAATTCGAACATCAGGGCCCGCACCTGGCGGCCGACGCGGGCATATTTCTCCATGTCGGGACGGATCACGATGGCCTTGGGGCACAGTTTCAGCGCCTGAAACATCGGCATGGCGGATTTCACGCCGAACGTGCGGGCGACGTAGCAGGCGGTGGCCACGACGCCGCGTTTTCCCCCGCCGACGATCACCGGCTGGTCGGCAAGGGACGGATCGTCGCGCTTCTCGATGGCCGCATAGAAGGCGTCGCAGTCGATATGCGCGATCACGAGCCCGGACAGGGCCGGATGCGCCACCAGGCGCGGCGAGCCGCAGCCGGGACAGCGCCTGGCCCCGTCCGCCACAGTGGTCACGCAGTCACGGCATACGCCGGGCATGATTCGCCCGCCTCCCAGGATCGCGGCAGCATAGCGCCTTTGCGGCGGTCCGGCATCGAACGCGCATGACTGTGGACGCGACCAAGGATATGACAGGCGACTCGGCCAGGCGGGCTGATTGGGGAGCACATGGCGTTCATGCGGGTGGCTCGGGCCGGGCTGGCGGTCTGCTTCATGCTCCTCGGAGGCGCAAGCGCGCACGCGCAGGCTGTTCTCGCTAAGGGCACACCCGTTCTCGACGTCCAGTCACCGGCTGTGTTGTCTCGGCTCGAGCAAAAGGGCTTTGGTCTGCCCGCAATCCTGAGCGCCGATGGCGCCGGGACTCTGCGTGAGCTTTATCGCGACAGCCTCGCCTACAGGTCACTGGCCGATCAGGTCGGCCAGGACGTGCTGGCGCTGCGCCAGGACATGCAGGCCAATGGCCGCATGCTCTACGTGGTCACGGACCAGAATGCAGGCCGCGTCATCGACCTGCGCTGGCTGCAATCGCCACTGTCGTCGTTCCGCCTGGTGGGCGTGATCAATCGGCTCGACCGCAAGGATTTTGCCGATCTCGCCGGCGAGGCGAGCTGCGGCGAGGTGCGCTTCATCTATCGCCTGGCCTATAGCATCAAGAAGGGCGCAAAGACCTACGCGTCGCGCATGCCGTTCAACCTCAATGTCGTGTTCACGGCGCAGCAGGACGGCGAGGCCGCGTGCGGCGACTTCGCCGGCGCCTGGGTGCCGGACGCGGACCTTGCGCCCGACCGCCAGGTCGATTGGCTCGTGGCCGGACCACTGGCGCGCGGCCGCCTGGCGTTGAAGCAGATCGAGATCAATGCGCAGGTGGTGCGGTTTCCGTCCGGCATGGAGACGGAATTGGGCGGGCAGGCGGTCTATCTGCTGCGCATCTTTGCTGCCGAGCCGTCCGCGTCCGGCCTCGTCCTGCGGCCAAAAATCTTGGAAAACACGCCCGATGTGGCGCGCCTGAAACAGGATGCGGCGCTGCGCGACCGCCTCGTCGCCTTCATCAAGAACAACGCGACGGCCATCGATCAAGGCGTGTTCCGGCTGCCGGATGAATTTCTCGCTACCAGCGCGCTGTCATTCTCGACCTTCGGCAGTGCGCGGCTGGCCAATCATCCGTTCACGCAAATTCTCGGCGACCGGGATCTGGCTGGTTTGCCGTATGACACATTCGCGCTGGTGCGTTCGCCCAAGGGGCTGATCGAGCGCCTGGACTCGTCCACCTGCATGGGATGCCACCAAGCCAACGCTACCGCAGGATTCCATTTCCTCGGCTTCGACGGTCCCGCTGCCTCGTCATTCAACCGCGTGAAAATGGCCGTGTCGCCGCACTACCACGCCGAAATTTTTCGCCGCCGGGCGTACCTGGACGCCGTTGTCGCCGGGTCCGTGCCGAACGGCTTTCGTCCGCTGCCGGCGGCGCCGCCGGCCACATGGCGCGGGCGCGACGCGCCCGCGCACGCCGCCGCGGCGCTCGGCATGCCGTGCATTCCCGACGGCGCAAAATCCAATTTCTCCGGCACATGGTCGTGCGTAGCGAGCGCCTGCCAGGTGATCGCCACCAACAAAGCGCTCGGCATCGAGATGGGCCAGTGCCTGCCGCGCGAGGAGGCGCGCGTGTTCTCCGGGCTGCCGTGCCTGGCCGGCGAGATTTCTTCCGCTGCAAAACCCTACCGCGACACGTACCGGATCACGGCGCAGCTGCACAGCTTCCGCAAGACGCCGGACTACCAGGGCTACAATTGCCGTCCACCCAAGATCGGCGTGCCGGCGGGGCTTAGCTATCGCAAATGCACGGAAGCCGACAAGAGCTTTGCAGCGTTCCGCTCCGGCCGCGGCATTCCCAGCGAGATCTGCGGGCTGGCCGGCGGCAAGGCCTTTGACACTTGCGTCGCCACCAACAATTTCGCCGCCTGCTACAGCGCCAGCGTGGTGCGCGGCAACCGCCCGACCTGCGGGCGCGACCATTTCTGCCGCGAGGATTTCATGTGCCAGGCCTTGCCCGACGATGTTGTCGGTTCAGGCGATGTCGTGAAGGATTTCGGCTTCTGCTCGCCCACCTATTTTCTGTTCCAGATGCGTATCGACAACCATCCGGATCCGGTACGTGGCGTGCCGTGAGGGCAAACCATGTCGACATCGACAGCGATACTGGACCTACAAAACGCCCTGGCCGAAGCTAGGCGATAGACGGAAGCTATCGCACGTTCGGCCTTACGGCGTCTCGCGCTCCCACGCCTGGCCGGCCAGGACGGCGCGGGCCTGCATCACCCGGTCGGGCGCAACCTCGACGTGCTCGGCGAAGGCCGTCAGAAGGCCATCATCGCCGGCTATGTGATCGAGAACCCCCGCCAGGAACTGCGAATCGTGGGCAGCGGCGCGAATCGTTTCCGGGCCGAGCCCGGACAACGCCAGGAAGCGCCCGAGCCGCTCGGGTTCGCCCGCCAGGTAGGCAAGTGCTTGAATTGCCAATTGTTCTGCCGCCCGTCGGTCGATTCGATTAACCTTGGCCATGGCCCTATATTTCCCATTCCGTAAGGAATCACCGCTAAATTGACTTTGGGACACTGCCGGCCGCGCCGTCCTTGCGGGAACGAACACAGTCGGCCGCGCGACGCGCCGGGCCAACAGGGGCAGGGGACCGGACAGGGAGCCCGGGATGGCCAAGACGGTCCTGATCGTGGAGGACAACGAGCTCAATATGAAGCTATTCCACGACCTATTGGAGGCGCACGGCTACTCGACCCTGGGGACCCGCAACGGCATCGAGGCGCTCGAGCTCGCCCGCCGGCACCGGCCCGACCTGATCATCATGGATATCCAGCTTCCCGAGGTGTCCGGCCTCGAGGTCACCAAGTGGCTGAAGGATGATCCCGAGCTCAAGCCGATCCCGGTCATCGCCGTCACGGCCTTCGCCATGAAGGGCGATGAGGAACGCATCCGGAGCGGCGGCTGCGAGGCCTATCTGTCCAAACCGATTTCGGTGGGAAAATTCCTCGAGACGGTTCGCCATTTCCTCGGTCACGCCTGAGTCGCGCCGATGTCCGCCCGTATTCTCGTCGTCGACGATGTGGTCGCCAACGTCAAGCTGATGGAGGCGCGCCTCACGGCCGAATATTTCGACGTGCTCACGGCGATGAGCGGCGTCGAGGCGCTCGCCATCTGCGATCGGGCGCAGTGTGACATCGTGCTGCTCGACGTGATGATGCCGGAGATGGACGGCTTCGAAGTGTGCCGCCGCCTCAAGGCCAATCCGAAGACGCACCACATCCCGGTGATCATGGTCACGGCCCTCGACCAGCCGGCCGACCGCGTGCGTGGCCTGGAGGCGGGCGCCGACGATTTTCTCACCAAGCCGGTGTCCGATCTCGCGCTGCTCGCGCGCGTGCGCTCGCTGGTGCGGCTGAAGATGGCGACCGACGAGCTGCGCATGCGGGCGCTGACCTCGAAGGAGATCGGCCTGCAGGAGCCGTCGCCGGATGCCCTTGCCGAGGCTGGCCGCAACGGCAAGATCCTGATCGTCGACGATCGCGTCTCGTCGTATGAGCGCATCGCGGCGGTGCTCGCCAACGAGCACACCGTCGACGTCGAAACCAACCCGCACGAGGCCCTGTTCCACGCCGCCGACGGGGAATACGACCTTCTCGTCGTGTCCCTCAACCTGGAGGACTTCGACGGGCTGCGGCTGTGCAGTCAGGTGCGCTCCCTCGAGCGCACGCGCAACCTGCCGATCCTCATGGTGGCCGAGGCCGAAGACACGGCAAAGCTGCTGCGCGGCCTGGAAATTGGCGTGAACGACTACCTGGTCCGCCCGATCGACAAGAACGAGCTGTTCGCTCGTGTGCGCACGCAGATCCGCAAGAAGCGCTACAGCGAGCGCCTGCGCGACAATTTTCAGCTCTCGATGGAGCTGGCGGTCACCGACCAGCTCACCGGCCTGCACAATCGCCGCTACATGGAGAGCCACCTCGCGACCTTGGTGCAGGACGCGTCGTCGCGCGGCAAGCCGCTGTCGCTCCTGGTCTGTGACATCGACTACTTCAAGGCGATCAACGACAATTTCGGCCATGACGTCGGCGACGACGTGCTGCGCGAGTTCGCCACCCGCGTGCGCAAGTCGATCCGCGGCATCGATCTCGCCTGCCGCTTCGGCGGCGAGGAGTTCGTCGTGGTCATGCCGGAGACCGACATGGCGGTGGCGGCGGTGGTGGCCGAGCGCATCCGGCGGCGCATCGCCGGCGAGCCGTTCCCCATCCTCAAGGGCTCGGGTACCATCGAGGTCACCATCTCGATCGGCATCGCGGCGATCGCGCAGGCCGACGACAGCCCGGAAACCATTCTCAGGCGCGCCGACCAGGCGCTCTACCGGGCGAAGCGCGACGGCCGCAACCGAGTCGTCGCCGACGCTGCCTGAGGCCGGGCGGCCGGCCACCACCTCAGCGCGCAGGATCGGCCGGCGCTGCAGCGCAATGGTTGCAGCCGCAACCGCGTCAACCATAACGCTTTAGGTTGATAGGGAAACTTGCTATCAATCAATAGGTTAAAGTGTTGATTCGAGCGCGCGCGTTCGGTTAGCCTAGCGGACGATCAATCGGGTGCGGCCACCGGGTCCCGGTCACCCGCGCCCAGCGAAAACCCTACGGAATGCTCAGGTCCGCCGCATCTCCTGGGTCCGTGGGGTTCGGCCGGCCCGGGAGCGGTGGGAGTGGCCTCCTCAAAACACCGCTTCCGGCCGGCCACCTCCTCTCGCTCCCCAACCTGGCCCGTCTGCACGTGGCGGTGGGCGCAGGCCTGTGCCATTTCGCCGCCCTCTCCGATCTGATCCGGCGCCCTTAGCTCATGGTAGACGAGGCGCCCGGCGCAACCGAGCCGGCACGGTCGCGGATGCAATCGGGAGATCCCAGCAATGGCGTTACAAACAGCGCGCAAAGCACCGCAAGGAACTGTCCTGCGCGGGCTGGCCGAACTGGCCGCGATCCTCGCCCTGGTCGTGGTGTCGAAGACGGTGCTCGCCCAGCCGTTCTATGTCACGTCGGGCTCGATGGAGCCGACGCTGCAGATCGGCGACGAACTGCTGGCGACCAAGTACAGTTACGGCTATAGCCGCTATTCGCTGCCATTCGCGATCGGCCCGTCGTCGCCGGACCGGCTGTTCGGCAAGCTCCCGGACTATGGCGACGTGGTGCTGTTCCATCTGCCGCGCGATCCTGCCGTGGTCTACGTCAAGCGTGCCGTTGGCCTGCCCGGCGACCGCATTGAGATGCGCGGCGGGCGCCTGTGGATCAATGGCAGCCAGTTGCCGCTGCGCCGCGACGGAAGCGGAAGCGTCGAGGATGAGGACGGCCGCCTGACCCCAGCGCCGCGCTTCATCGAAACCCTGCCGAACGGGCGCGAGCATCCGATCTTCAAGCAGCAGCGGGACGCACGCCTGGATGATACGCCGGAGTTCGTGGTGCCGCCTGGCCACGTTTTCATGCTCGGCGACAACCGCGACGATTCGCTCGACAGCCGCGTGCCCGCCGCCGAAGGCGGCGTGGGCTTCGTGCCGGTCGAGAACCTGGTCGGGCGAGCGTCGATCGTGCTCGGATCGTGGGATTTCCCGCTCATGCGGCGCCCGGTCTGGACGTGGCCGTCGGGCCTGCGCTGGTCGCGGTTCCTCTCGCCGATCAGCTGAGCGGCTTCAGGCAGCAAAAAGGGCGCCGCTGCGGCGCCCTTTTTCCTGCTCGCCCTGGAGCCTCGATCACTTGATCTTCGCTTCGCGGAACTCGACGTGCTTCTTGGCGACCGGATCGTACTTCCGCTTCACCAGCTTGTCGGTCATGGTGCGCGAGTTCTTCTTGGCGACATAGTAGTACCCGGTGTCGGCGCTCGACACGAGCTTGATCTTGATGCTGACGGCCTTGGCCATGGCAAAAACCCCGCGAAAATCCAAAAGTTGCCGGAAACGTAACGTCGAAGGGACGAAAGTCAAGCAGACGCCGGCGGCGAGCCGGCCGTGGGCTCCTGGCTCGGCCGGCCGTTCAGCCCGTGGCGCAGCTGGCTGATCGCCAGATAGGCCCGCCGGCGCACCCGGTTGACCAACCCGAGCGGCTTGTGCGCCGCCAGCCCATGCCAGGGACTGAACGAGAGGTCCTCGCAGAACTGGGCACGCTCCGCGGACATGATGTCCTGGCACGGAATGACGATCTTCGCCACATGCCGGAGCGGCGACCAGCTCTCCTTCCACTCGACCTTGGAATCCTCGATCGGCGTGCGGTCGTGATCGACGAATGTCTGAAGGTAGAAGTCGAACCACATCTCGTGCTTTGCCAGTGTATTGTTCATCTCGGTCTTCAGCGAAAAGCCCGGCGAGAAGAAGGTCACCACGGCGCGCCCCAACCTGCGCACGCCGTCGAAGGGCCTGCGTTCGGGCTGGAGGCGCGGCTTCGCCGTGTATTTCACCGCCGTCTTGTTCGCGGCGTCGACCTTGCCAAGCCGATATGGCGTCATCGACCAATATTGTTGGAACAGGGGATTGGTTATGAACTTGGCATTGGCCTTGATCGCCAGCCAGAATTCCCGTCCCCGGAGGTGGAACACGGACAGGTACTGCACCAACTTGGAGTCGCTGAGGAAGTCCGCCAGTGTGCGCTGATATCGCTCCAGATCATCGACGAAAAACGCCGGGCTGCTGATCAGGATGAAGTCCTGCGTTTCCTTTTCGTCGGGCATCAGCTTATCGCCCTTGACGCCCATGAGCTTGATGGCCATGCCGCGCGCGTCCGGCCACCGCGAGCCCTGGGGGTCCGAACTGCCGTTGGAGAAGCGAATCCAGGCCTCGTACTCGCGTCCGGGAACGAACGCGCCGTGCCGCAGGCTCTTGTCCAGGTCGGGATCGACGCGGAAGATCGCCCGCACGCAGCCAGTGTCGCCCGCGTGGGCGTCCCGACGCGCCAGGCCGCGTCCTTCGCGAAATCGCCGCTCGATGGATTTGTGAATGAAACCGACGAGGTCCTCGATGGCCTTGTGTTCGAGCTCCTTGTCACCCTTGTAGTATTGCTCTCCCAGCTTCAGGTCGAGGTCGAGATCGGCGTCGACCGTGGTGGCGCCCGTCGTGCTCATCGCTTGCCCCTTTGTCGTCGCGCCGCGCCGCGTCCGCGCGTGCCGCCCCCTTCGCGGCGCGGGCGGACAGGCCGGCGCCAGCATGCCGCCCCGTCCGCCGAATACCGTGTGAACCAGTTCACACCGGCGTGCCAGGACATGATCCCAAAAAAGCGTGGCACGGACTTGATCCGGGCTGGGATACCGATTTTCGGAAAAGATCATGCTTCAAGCAAAGCTTGAAGCGAGATGACGTTTCGAAGAAACGTCATCTCGCTCTAGGCATGTTCGGTCAGCAGATCCATGGCCTCTTGGAGATCGGCACCGGCCATTCCGTCGCCGAGGCCGGCAACCAGCGCGCCCAGCCGCGCGCTCGCTTCGGCGAACCTGCCTTCGCTACGCCACAGGGCGGTCAGGGCATTGGTCGCGCGCAGCTGCCAGAGCCGGGCGCCT
>DATFWC010000655.1:0-5119 GCA_035259885.1 Xanthobacteraceae bacterium | reverse complement strand
ACCAGATGGGCATGCTCATCCTCAACGGGCAGCATGCGGTGACTGACACGTTCTCGGTCCAAGGCAACGCTTACGTGCGCCGGTTCGAGCAGCGTCACGTCGACGGCAATGGCGCCGAGGTTGAGCGCTGCAGCGCTGCCTCGTCGTTCCCCAACCGGCTGTGCCTGGAGGACGACGGCTTCCCGCGGCCCAACCCGGTGACGGCGGCGTTCCGCAACCAGTTCGTCATTCTCGACCAGAACAACAATCCGATTCCCTGTCCACCCGGCGCCGGAAACACCTGCGCCGCCGTTCCCTGGGCCACCATCGACCGCACCTCGACCAACACGTACACGGTCGGCGGCTCAGTGCAGGCGGTGAGCACCGCCAAGCTGCTCGGCCATGACAACTATTTCACCATGGGCGGCAGCATCGACCATGGCAAGACGTCGTTCGGGTCGAACAGCACGCTCGGCGTCATCTTCCCTGACTTGTTCGTCGCTCCCACGCCCGACATACCGGGCACCGGCTCCGTCATTCATACGCTCGGCAATGTCGGCTTCATCCCGATCCTGCTCGATGCGCAGAACACCTATTATGGCCTGTACGCGACCAACACGTTCGATCTCACGCCGGCACTGTCGCTGACGACAGGAGCGCGGCTCAACGTCGCCAATATCAGCCTGCAGGACCAGCTTGGATTCGCTCCGGACCTGACCGGCCGCCATGACTTCCAGCGCGTCAATCCCGTGGTCGGCGCGACCTACAAGATCGCGCCAGGCATGTCGGTCTATGCCGGATATTCGGAAGCCAATCGCGCCCCGACCCCGCTCGAGCTCGGATGTGCCAACCCCAACCGGCCGTGCCTGATCGAAAGCGCGCTGGTGTCGGACCCGCCGCTCAAGCAGGTCGTCGCCAAGACCTATGAGGCGGGCTGGCGGGGAAATCTCCCGGTGGCCGACGGCCGCGTGGAATGGAAGCTCGGCGCCTTCCACACCGACAGCTTCGACGATATCATCCACGTGGCGAGCTTCCTCCAGGGCCGCGGCTTCTTCACCAACGTGCCGCTGACCCGGCGGCAGGGTATCGAGGCCGGCGTGCAGTACCAGTCGCCGACCTGGCTCGCGTTCGTCAACTACGGCTTCGTCGACGCCACCTATCAGTTCACCGCCGACATCTCCTCGCCAAACAATCCCTTCGCCGACGACAACGGCGATGTCCATGTGACGCCCGGCAAGCGTATCCCCGGCATCCCGCAGCACCAGTTCAAGGCCGGGGTCGACTACTTCGTGACGCCGCAGTGGAAGGTCGGCGCCACCCTCGTCGCAATCGGCAGCCAGTTCTTCGTCGGCGACGATGCCAACCAGAACCCGCAACTGCCCGCCTATTGGTACGTCAACCTGAACACGTCGTATCAGGTGAGCAAGGAGGTGCAGATCTTCGGTCTCGTGACCAACCTGTTCGACAACAAGTTCGCCACCTACGGAACGTTCTTCGATCCGGGCGCCGTCGCTCTCATCACGACGTTGACGGACCCCCGCACGATCACGCCGGCGCAGCCGCTCGCCATCTATGGCGGCATCCGCGTGAAGCTCTGAGGTTTTTCGGCTCCACCAGATCGGGCGACGCGCAGCGGCCGGCCATTCGGCTCGCGTCGCGCTGCGCCTTGGATAAAGTCGCGCCTTGACTATGATGCCGCGGGCTGTCACCACGCCCGGAAAATTCGGGGGCGGACGCCGTCCGCAATGGCGTGACGCAATCCAGGTGTCCTCTGCGGCCGTGCGCTGCGCCGATTCAACTCGGCCTGGCGATGCGTGTCGTGGCGCTGCTCTCTGTGCTGGCGACAGCTCCCGCCCTTGCGCAGGCTCCCGGCGCCACCACCACGGGCGCCGCCGCGGCGCAGGGCGCCGCGCCGGTGTCGAGCGCCGCCGCTGCACAGGCCGCCCGCGACAGCATCCGCGACCTCGGCCTCCAACATCAGCTTCCGCCGAACAGCTCGGACGATCTGTGGAACGTCTCGTTTCCGCCGGAGCTCCTGTGGGCCGTGCTCGTCGCCGGGCTGCTGCTGGTGCTCTACGCGTTCCGCGACATGCTGCCGATCTGGCGGCTGTGGACGGGCCGTGGCTGGGAGTCGCCGAGCGCCGTCGATCAGCCGCAAGCGCTCGCGCAGTCGTCGGCCGACGCCGCGGCGGCCGCCGACGAGCTCGGACGCCAGGGTCGGTTTGTGGAAGCCATGCACATGCTGCTGTTGCTGAGCCTGGGCGAGATCCGCCGGCATCTCGGCGAACAATTCGCAGACTCGCTCACCAGCCGCGAGATCCTGCGCGGCGCCCGTCTGCCGGCGCCGGGTCGCACCTCGCTGCGCGAGATCGTGGCGCGGGTCGAGTGGACCTATTTCGGCGGCTATCCGGCCACCATGGAGGACTACGCGGCGTGCCGGCAGAGTTTTGACACCCTGCGTGGCATCCTGCGCGGCGAGCGGCTGGCATGAACACCTCCTCGCTGTTCGCACCGCGCATGCTGGCGGCGTGGCTGGCCATCGCCGTCATCCTCGGCGTGGCGGCCCTTTATTTCGGCGCGCTGGGCGAGGGGCGTCCCGGCCGCGACGCCATCGGGCCCTCGACGTTCTCGCGCTCGGCCCTCGGTCATGCCGGCATCGCCGACGTGCTGCGGCGGCTCGGCATCACGGTCGTCAAGAGCCGATCCGAGTCGCTCGGCAAGCTGCGGCCCGACGGCGTCCTGGTGGTCGCCGAGCCGAACTTCTCCATGCAGCCACAGCAGCTGCGTCCGCTGCTGTTCGCCCGCAACGTCCTGCTCGTCCTGCCCAAGCGGGTCGGCCGGCGCAGCCGTGACCGGCCCGACTGGGTCGATCAGACCACGGTCATGCCGGAAACATCCATCGCGACGGTGCTCACGCTGGCGGGCATCAAGGGCGAGGTCGTGCGCGTGCCGCAGATGCCGTCGTGGTCGCGCAACGACATCGGGCCGGCGCCCGCCATCTCCGGGCCGGTCCAGCTGATCAAATCCGCCGAGCTGCGGCCGGTCGTGGCCGCCGACAACGGGATGCTGGTCGGCGAACTGCGCACCAGCGCGCGGCGCCTGTGGATCCTGGCGGATCCCGACGTGCTGGAGAACCACGGGATCGGCGAGGCGAGCAATGCGGCCTTTGCGGTCGCGCTGATCAACGCGCTGCGCGGCCGCAACGGCAACGTGGTGTTCGACGAGACCGTGCACGGCTATGTCGAGCTGGCCGGCGCGCCGTGGCAGTTGCTGTTCGAGTTCCCCTTCGTGCTCGCCACCATGCAGGGCGTGATCGCGATCGGGCTGCTGCTGTTGGCCACCATGGGCCGGTTCGGCGCGCCGCTGCCGCCGCCGCCGGCGCTCGAGTCGGGCAAGCACGGGCTCATTCAGAACACGGCAAAACTGTTCGAGTTCGCCGGCTACCAGGCCGTCATGGTCCAGCGCTACGTGCAGGCGATCGTGCGCGACGTCGGCCGCCAGCTGCACGGGCCGGCCGGGGCGGCGGAGGCGGACGCCGTCGCCTGGCTCGATCGCGTCGGGCGCGCGCGCGGGGTCGACATCAGTTGCGCCGCGCTGCTGCTGCGCGCCAGTGATCTGGACCGCCGCCGTGACGCCGGAACGCTGGCGTCGCTCGCACGCGACACCTATCGATGGAAGCGGGAGATCGTTGATGGAGTTCCAGGACATTCGCGCCGTCACCGAGGGGATTCGCGAAGAAGTGCGGAAGGCGGTGGTCGGCCAGGATGACGCCATCGATCTGATGCTGACCAGCCTCCTGGTCGGCGGCCACGTCCTGCTCGAAGGCGTGCCGGGCACCGCCAAAACGTTGCTGGCGCAAGCCTTCGCGGCGGCGCTCACGCTGAAGTTCGGCCGGATCCAGTTCACGCCGGACCTGATGCCGGGCGACGTGCTTGGCACCAACCTGTTCAACTTCCAGACCAACAGCTTCGTGCTGACCAAGGGGCCGATCTTCACGCAGCTCCTGCTGGCCGACGAGATCAATCGCACGCCGCCCAAGACGCAGGCGGCCCTGCTTCAGGCAATGAACGAGCGCCGCGTCACCATCGACGGCCGCGATCATCCGCTGGGCGATGACTTCATGGTGGTCGCCACGCAGAACCCGATCGAGCAGCAGGGGACCTATCCACTGCCGGAGGCGCAGCTGGACCGCTTCCTGTTCAAGATCATCGTCCTGTATCCCGACCGCGACCAGGAGCGCGAGGTGGTGCGCCGGCACGGCCATCGCTCCGCCATGCCCCGGCTCGAGGATTTCGGCCTCAAGGCGGTGGCCGACGGAAAACTTCTCGCCGACCTGCGCGAGCAGGTGATGCGCATCCGCCTGTCCGAGGAGCTCGTCGATTACATCATCGACGTGATCCGCGGCACCCGCGAGCACGCCGCGCTGGAGGTCGGTGCATCTACCCGCTCTGCCAACATGCTGGCCTCGGCGGCCCGCGCCTTCGCGGCGCTGCAGGGGCGCGATTTCGTCATCCCCGACGACGTGAAGATTCTCGCCGTACCGGTGCTGCGCCATCGCCTGGTCTTGTCGCCCAGCGCCGAGATCGAAGGCCTGACGCCCGACCGGATCCTCGGCGAGATCATCGACCGGACGGCGGCGCCGCGATGATCAGGCCGACGCCGCGCGCCGTGCTCATCTTCGCCTGCGGCGTTCCGCTGGCGCTGTTCTGGCTCATCTTAGAGCCGCTTCTGTGGCCGTGGTCGCTGGCCTACGGGCTCTCCGTCCTGGTGGCGATCGTCGCCGACGCCGCGCGCGCGTTTCCGCCCGCGGCGCTGCGCGTCACCACGGCCGCGCCCGACAGCCTGCAGATCGGCGAGAGCGGCACGCTCGCGGTGACGATCGCAGCCGCGCCGTATCGGCAGCCGACCGAGTTCGAGCTGCTCGCCGAGCAGCGCGGTCATGCCGATGCGCCTGGCGTGGTCGTCGCGACGCTCACACCCGGACACGACATTCGCGCGGCTATTCCGCTGGTGCCGCGGCAGCGCGGGCGGCTGGCGATCGACGCCGTCTGGCTGCGCTGGCGCGGCCCCTGGCGGCTGACGCAGTGGTCGCAACGGATCGCCGTCGATCACACCGTCGACATCCTGCCCAACGTCCGCG
>DATFWC010000654.1:0-2484 GCA_035259885.1 Xanthobacteraceae bacterium | reverse complement strand
CTGGTAGGGAACGATGTTGGGGTGCGCGTTGCCGATGCGCTGCGGCGCGACACCCGAGACCAGGTAGTTGAGGCCCTGGTTGGCGAGCACGCCGACGGTCGAGTCGACCAGCGAAGTATCGACGTAGCAGCCGCGTCCCGTGCGCTCGCGCTGGGCCAGCGCCGCCAGGATCCCGATCACCGAGTAGACCCCGGTAAAGATGTCTGAGACCGGCACGCCGGCCCGCATCGGCTCGCCGTCGGGCGTGCCGGTGATGCCCATGAAGCCGCCCATGCCCTGCGCCATCAGGTCGTAGCCGGCGCGGGCGGCGTAGGGACCCTCCTGGCCGAAGCCGGTCACCGAGCAATAGATCAGGCGCGGGTTGTCGGGCGCCAGACTCTTGTAGTCGAGGCCGAACTTGGCCAGTCCGCCGACCTTGAAGTTCTCGATCAGCACGTCCGAGCGGGCGCTGAGCTTGCGCACGATGCGGCGTCCGTCCTCAGCCTCGAAGTCCACCTCGATCGAGCGCTTGCCGCGGTTGGTGGCATGGAAATAGGCGGCACCGAGGTGGCCGCCGTCGGTGGCGGCCACGAACGGCGGTCCCCAGCCGCGCGTGTCGTCGCCCGCGCCCTTGCGCTCGACCTTGATCACGTCGGCGCCGAGATCGGCAAGGATCTGGCCGGCCCATGGGCCGGCCAGGATGCGGGCAAGCTCGAGGACGCGTAAGCCCGCCAGCGGTCCCGGCATGAAATACCTCCCGATGCGCGGCCGGCCGCCGCACGACGAATCCCGGTTTGGTGTGGCTGCCGTGCGCCTTTTTGTCTATACCCAGCGACCCCGCCTGCCTGTACAACCGCAACAAGCTGACGTTTCATCGCGGACAGGGTGGCAAATCAGCACACCAGCACGGAGGAAACAATGATCATCAGTCGACGCCGCGTTCTTGGTGGCGCTCTGGCGGCACCCGCTCTGATTGCAGCGACCCGCATGGGATCCGCTGCCCAGACGCTGAAGCTCTCGCATCAGTTCCCGGGCGGCACCATCGACGAAGGCGATTTCCGCGACCGGTTGTGCCGCAAATTCGGAGCCGAGCTGGAAAAGCGCACCGGCGGCGCCTTGAACGTGCAGGTCTATCCGAATTCGTCGTTAATGAAGACCGTCGCCCAGTTCTCGGCCCTGCGCAAAGGCGCGCTCGATCTGTCGCTTTATCCGGTGTCCTATGCCGGCGGCGAGCTACCGGAGACCAATATCGGCCTGATGCCTGGCCTGGTGAGCTCCTACAAGCAGGGCGCCGCATGGAAGACGGCGCCGGTCGGCCAGAAATTCAGCTCCTTCCTGGCGGACAAGGGCGTGATCATCGTGTCCTGGATCTGGCAGGCCGGGGGCGTGGCCGGCCGCGGCGCGGCGATCGTCAATCCGGACGATGCCAAGGGACTGAAGATCCGGGGCGGCAGCCGCGAGATGGACATGGTGCTCAAGGCGGCCGGCGCCTCGACCTTGTCGCTGCCGTCGAACGAGATCTACGCCGCCATGCAGACCGGCGCCTGCGACGCGGCCATCACCTCCTCGACCAGCCTGATCTCGTTCCGCCTCGAGGAAGTCTCCAAGAGCCTGACCACCGGCCGCGGCAAGTCCTACTGGTACATGCTGGAGCCGGTGCTGATGTCGAAGCAGATCTTCGACGCGCTGCCGAAGGACCAGCGCGACGCCATCCTGCAGATCGGCGCCGAACTGGAGGCGTTCGGCACGCAGGAGGCCATGGCCGACGACCAGAAGGTCGCCGACGTCTACGCCAAGAAAGGCGCCAAGGTCGCCGACCTCGACGACGCCATCGTCGACAAGTGGCGGGCCATCGCGCGCACCACCGCGTGGAAGGACTATGCCGAGAAGACCGCGCTGTCGGCCGAGCTGATGAAGCTTGCCGAAAGCGTCCACGTCTCCTGACGTCGTAACGGGGGGTCGATGTCGCACGGGCTCGACGATGTCGAGGCCGCCGATCCGACGGTGCTTGCTTCCGGCCCCGTCGGATCGGCTGAACGCGCGCTCAATGCGATCAACCACGTGGTGGTGATCGCCTCGTCGATCGCGCTGGTCCTTGCCTCCTTCGTCCTCACCTACAGCGTCATCGTTCGCTATTTCCTGAAGATTTCCACCGACTGGCAGGACGAGACCTCGGTCTTTCTCATCATCGGCGCCGTCTTCATGTCGGCGGCCGCCGTGCAGGTCCGCCGCGGCCATGTCGGCATCGAGGCCATCACGGTCCTGCTGTCGCGGCGCGCCAACCGAATCCGCCTGTTCCTGGTCGATGTCGTCAGCCTGATCTTCTGCGCGTACTTCGCCTGGAAATCATGGATCCTGCTGCACGAGGCCTGGGTCGATAATCACCACTCCGGCTCGACCTGGGGGCCGCCGTTGTGGATTCCCTATTCGCTGATGACGGTCGGCATGGTGCTGCTGAGCGTCCAAATCCTGCTGCAAGTGCTGGCCGCGCTCGAGCGCCGAAAG
>DATFWC010000653.1:0-4019 GCA_035259885.1 Xanthobacteraceae bacterium | reverse complement strand
CCCTGCGTCCGATTGAAGTCGGTGATCACGTCCGCCTCGTTGCCGGCAACGCCGCTCTCGGCGGTCGAGGTCCAGACGAAGACGTCGCCGCCGCCGTTGCCGGTCATGACGTCGAGCCCGTCGTAGCCGCCGCCGTCGTTGGCGGAACTGCCGACAATGGTGTTCTGTCCGTTGTTGCCGGTGATGCGGTTGTCGAACTCGTTGCCGACGAGGTCGAGCGCCACCGTGCCGGTCGGAGAGTCGGTCCTCAGCGCCTCCACCTCGGAGCCGGCGGCGAGGCTGTAGCTCGTGTCGTGCACCACGACCGCGTCGTTGGCCCCTTGGCCGACTGCCTCGACCACCACCTGCGACGACTGGTAGACGAAGTAACGATCGTTGCCGGTCCCACCGATCATGGTGGCGTCGTCGACATAGTCCCCGAGATCGTCGTCGCCGCCGCCGCCATACATGACGTCGTGACCGGCCTGGCCGTTGAGCGTGTCGTTGCCTTCGCCGCCATAGAGCGTGTCGTCGCCGGCTCCGGACTCGATGAGGTCGTTGCCGTCGCCGCCATCGAGCACGTTGGCATTGGCATCGCCGAACAGAGTGTCATTGGAGGTCGATCCGGTGACGTTCTCGATGCCGCTCAGGTGCGCGCCCGCGGAGTCCTGGCCCGCATCAAGGAAGACGATGATGCCCGTGGTCAGCCCGAAGTAGGACGCGGTGTCATTGCCGTCGCCGCCGGTCAGGACATCGGCGCCGCCGCCGCCCTTGAGCGTGTCGTCGCCGCTGCCGCCGTCGAGGGTGTCGGTGCCGGGCCCGCCGATCAGGAGGTCATGGCCGCCGCCACCGCCGAGGTAGTCGTCGCCTTCGTCACCCAGGAGGACGTCGTCGCCGTCCTGCCCGTACAGCTCGTTGTTGCCGGCGTTGCCGATCAACGAATCGTTGAACGAGGAGCCGACCACGTTCTCTATGCTCACCAGGGTGTCACCCTCCGCCTCGCCGCCAAATCCGCGTCCGGCGGAAAGATTGATGCCGACGGCGGCAGTGGAAAAGGCATAGGACGCGATATCGATGCCGGTGCCGCCGTCGAGGCGGTCGGCGCCGGCGCCGCCCTTGAGCGTGTCGTTGCCGGCGTTGCCGTTGAGGCTGTCGTCGCCGCCGACGCCCTTGAGCGTGTCGTCGCCACTCGTGCCGTTGAGCGTCTCGGGGTTGTCGGTTCCGTTGATGACGGCCATGGTTCTGCCTCCTGTGTCAGAACGGGCGCAGCCACGCGCGCCGACACCGCAGCGGTGCCGGTGGCCAATGCCGTGCGCCCTGGTCCAAGCGTTGGTGTGGTCGGATCAGCGTGCCGCGAGGTTCAACGCGACATGCGGAAACTGGAATGGGCGTCTGTGGCCGGGGTCACACAGATCGCCGAGGCGGCGCTGCTCCATCATTGCGGCCGCGGAATGCCGGCGCTCGACGAGGTGATCGGCGCGTCGCTGCGCGAGATGGCGTGAGCGGCGGTCTTTTGTTGATTGGTCGCCCCAAAAAAAGCCGCGAATGGCACTTTGATTGCGTGGAACCCAAACCCGCATAGTGCGTTGGACAGCGGGCCTTAGAATTGTCGTTTGGAATATTTGTATCTGCGTTGCACAGCCCACTACGTTATCCTCATGAGTTATCAAGCAGAAATCAGCCGCGCGTCGCCGACCGCCATCGTCATGGTGATGGACCAGTCGACGTCGATGAATCACCGACTGAAAAGCGGACAGAGCAAGGCCGCCTTCCTGGCGGATGTGCTCAACAAGACCCTCTATACGATCATTACCAACTGCTCCAAGGCGGACGGCGTCCGCGACTATTTTTACGTAGGGGTCGTCGCCTACGGCGGGGAGGATGCTCGCAACGGCTTTCAGGGCGCGCTGGACGGCGAGCCGTTGCATGCCATCTCGCGCCTCGCCGAGGCTCCGCTCCGGGTCGAGACCCGCAGCAAGAAGGTTGCCGGACTCGACGGCGAGGTGGTGGAGCAATCGGTGCGATTTCCCGTCTGGTTCGAGCCGCGAAGCCAGGGCAAGACGGCGATGTGCGCCGGTCTCAACGCGGCGATCGAGATCGTCAAGCAATGGTGCGACGCGCACCCGTCTGCCTTTCCGCCGACGGTCTTGCACGTGACGGACGGCCACCCGTCCGATGGCAATCCGGAGCCGATCGCCGATCGGCTCAAGAGTCTCGCGACCGACGACGGCGGCTGCCTCCTGTTCAACCTCCATGTCGACGTGGGCGAGGGCAAGCCGCTGATTTTTCCCAACGACGAGCGCGTCCTCAAGGATCGCTTCGGCAAGGCACTGTTTCGCATGTCGAGCCTGCTGCCGCCGCATGCTTTGGAGGCAGCGGCAGGCAAGGGTTATGACGTTCGCCCCGGCGCCCGCGGATTTGTGTTCAACGCCGGAATTGAAGCCATCGCCGACTTTTTTGACATCGGCACCCGTCCGGCCGTGGCGGCCGACCGCTAACCAACCGAGATCGAGGGGGCAAGCCATGCCTTACCAGGCCGAAATCAGCAGGGAGAATCCCACCTGCTTTCTCTTCGTCATCGATCAATCCGGATCCATGGACGAAATCACCGAGACCGGCCGCTCGAAGGCCGACTTCGTGGCCGACGTCCTCAACAAAACGCTCTACACTCTCGTCACCAGTTGCTCGAAGGCCGAGGGCGTGCGCAACTATTTCGACGTGGGGGTGATTGCCTATGGCGGGTCGGAGGTCGCAAGCGGGTTCGGCGGCGCGCTGGCCGGGGGCATCGTGCACCCAATCAACGCCATCAGCGAGCACACACTTCGCATCGAGGAGCGCCGCAAGAAGGTGGACGATGGCGCTGGGGGCATCATCGAGTTGAAGACCAAGTTTCCGGTCTGGTTCGACCCGAAAAGCGCCGGCGGCACCCCGATGCGCGCGGCCCTCAGCCGGACCCGGGAGGCGGTGGCCGAGTGGTGCGAGGCGCACCCCGGCTCGTACCCGCCGACCATTCTACACGTGACCGATGGTCAATCGACCGACGGCGCGCCCGAGGACGTGGCGGACGGGCTGCGGCAGATCGCGACCAAAGACGGCGAAGCGCTGCTGTTCAACCTGCACGTAACCACCGGCGGCGGGCTGGAAATCGTGTTCCCGACCGCGGAAGCGGAACTCGATGACGAGTACTCGCGGATGCTGTTCCGGATGTCGAGCCCGTTGCCGGCACATCTTGCCAAGTTTGCCGGAGACAAGGGCTATGCGATCGCCGGCGGATCGCGCGGCTTCATCTTCAACGGCGACCCCCAGTGCATCGTGGACTTCTTTGAAATCGGCACCCGACCCAAGCTGGTTGCTGATCGGTGAGCGCCGCGGGCGTGCGGTCGAAATCACCCTTGCCCTTGGCTTTCAGCATCCCGAAGGCCGAGGATCGGCGCAATGAAGACAGTTTTCAGCGTTCGGCCAAGGGTGTGTACGCGCTGAGCGACGGCGCGTCGGTGTCCTTCGACTCGGCGTCATGGGCACGCATTCTCGTGCGCCGCTACACGCGCAACCCGGAGTTCTCGCGCGCGTGGCTGGCGGCGGCGATCGCCGAGTTCCGCAAGCTGTACGACCGCGACAGCCTGCCGTGGATGCAGCAGGCCTCCTTCGACAAGGGCAGCTTCGCCTCGCTGCTGGGCGTTCGGGTGGTCGATGGGGGACGGCTGATCCAGGTTTTCTCGATCGGCGACAGCCTGGCGGTGCTGTGCGACGGGGATTGCATCAAGGCGACGTTTCCCATCTCCGCCGCATCGGACTTCACCAGGTCGCCGCAGTTGCTGTGCACCAACCCGGCGGAGAATGCGTTCCTGGATGAGGTGGACGTCGGCTACGACCTCGTCGCCGACTGGACCTTCCGAGGGCTGAAGCGGCCGGCACTCCTGTGCATGACCGACGCGCTCGGTCATTGGCTTCTTTCGCAGCGCGATCGCGATCCGTCTCCGGTCGGCGTGCTGCGCAAGGTGAGAACGGCCGAGGCGTTCGCCCGTTTCGTGCGAGAGGAG
>DATFWC010000652.1:0-8563 GCA_035259885.1 Xanthobacteraceae bacterium | reverse complement strand
TTCGGCAGATCGGGCACGACATAGCGCCCCTGGTCGTCGGTGACGACGATCTTGATGTAGCGCACGCCGAGATCGTGCGTTTCCGCGATCACCCACACGCCGGCCTCCGGACCGCTGGGGCCGCGTACGACGCCGCCGATGTCGTCGTTATCGATCGCCACCGCAGTGGTGTCCGCTTGCTGCGCGCTGGCTGGCAGCGCGATCGCAATCAAAGCCGCAACGGCGGCCGAAATCGAAACAGCACATCGACCAAGGTTAACCCGCATGGCGTGCCCTCCCCGCATCCTGCAATCGGATGATTGCTGTGATTGAAGCTGACGCAGACTAGCGCCGAATTCGGGCCGGGCGCAATGATGGTCGAACAGCGTGCGCGACCGACCGGCGCGACAGCAGGGGCCGGCTCGGCTATGTTTGGCCATGTAAGGCACATACCCCCGCCGCGCCGACATCTCGATATCGACTGCAAGGCCCCGCATGACCCGCATGACCACCGCGGAGGCGACCGTCGCCACGCTGCTCGCCCATGGCCTCGACACGGTCTATGCGCTTCCCGGCGTGCACAACGACTTTCTGTTCGACGCGCTCGCCAAGGCGTCGAACCGGCTGCGCACGGTGCACAGCCGCCACGAGCAGGGCGCCGCCTACATGGCGCTGGGAGCGGCGCTGGCGACCAACCGGCCACAGGCTTACGCCGTGGTGCCGGGACCTGGCCTGTTGAATTCCGGCGCCGCGCTGCTCACCGCCTACGGCATGAACGCGCCGGTGCTGGCGATGATCGGCCAGATCCGCCACGACGACATCGGCCGCGGCTTCGGCCACCTGCACGAGATTCTCGATCAGGCCGGCATCATCCGGCGGCTGGTCGATCATTGCGCGCTCATCCGCGACGCCGGCGAGGCCCCTGCCCGCGTCGCCGCCGCCATGCGCGCCATGTTGTCCGGCCGCCCGGGCCCGGCCGCGCTCGAATGCGCCATCGACGTGTGGGGCCGCGAAAGCGACGCCACCATCGTCGCACCGCTGCCCCCGGAGGAGCCGGAGATCGATGAGGATGCCGTGCTGGCCGCAGCCAGGCGGCTCGGCGCCGCCAAGCACCCCCTCATCGTGTGCGGCGGCGGCGCCCAGGGCGCTGCGCCCGAGGTTCAGGAATTGTCGCGCCTGCTGCAGGCGCCCGTGCTCGGCTATCGCCGCGGCCGCGGCGTGCTCGACAGCCGCGATCCCTTGAGCGTGACGCTGCCGCTCGGCCGCGACCTGTGGGGCGAGGCCGACGTCGTGCTGGCGGTGGGCACGCGGCTGTTCCTGCAGCAGAGCCAGTGGGGTATCGACGACGACCTCGCGATCATCCGTGTCGATGCCAACCCGGACGAGCCCGCGCGCTTCTGCGCGCCCGCCGTGGCGCTGGTCGGCGACGCCCAAAGAATCCTGCGCCGGCTCGTCGACGTGCTGCCGGCGCACAACCGCGTGCGCCCATCGCGGCGCGACGAGCTTTTGCAACGCCAGGCGCAGACGCGGCGCAAGCTCGACAAGCTCAAGCCCCAGCTCGCGGTGCTTGATGCGATCCGCGCCGAGCTTCCCGAGGATGGGATTTTCGTCGACGAGGTCACGCAAGTCGGCTTTGCGGCGCGCCTCGCATTTCCCGTCTACGCGCCGCGCACGTTCCTCTCGCCCGGATACCAGGACAATCTCGGCTGGGGCTTTGCCACCGCGCTCGGCGTGCAGGACGCGCGGCGCGACAGGCCGGTGCTGGCAATCTCCGGCGACGGCGGCTTCATGTACACGGCGAACGAGCTCGCCACCGCGGTGCAGCACAAGATCCCGCTGGTCACGGTCGTGTTCGCCGACGGCGCCTTCGGCAACGTCAGGCGCATCCAGGAGGAGCGCTTCGACGGCCGCCTGATCGCCTGCGACCTCGCCAATCCGGACTTTTTGCGCTTCGCCGAGAGCTTTGGCGCGGCGGCGGAGCGCGTGCATACGCCCGAAGAGCTCCGCGCCGCGCTGCGCCGCGGCCTTGCCCGCCGCGACGGGCCGACCCTGATCGAGATGCCGGTCGGCCCCATGCCCTCGCCGTGGGAATTCATCTTCATGCCGCCGGTGCGCGGCGCGTGAGTGCGCCGCAAGGCCACTTGCTCCTCACCTCCCCTTGAAAAGGGCCTTTTCAAGGACAGGCGGAGCAGGCGGCACGGCCTCGCGTTTCCGGCCACTGGCCCGCCTTTCGAACCATGGCCGAATCCGCTACCCCTTGGGCGGTCGGGAGCCAGGATGCAGGATCGCCCAACCGACGACAGGGGTCGAAACAGTTCGCTATGTAGCGCCATGCAGCCGATCACCACCACGTCCGAACTGGCCGCGGCCTGTGCGCGCCTGGCCCAGCACCGCTTCGTCACCGTCGACACCGAGTTCCTGCGCGAATCGACGTACTACCCGGTGTTGTGCGTGGCGCAGATGGCGAGCACCGACGAGGCGTTCGTGGTCGATGCGCTGGCCAAGGCCATCGACCTGCAGCCGTTGTACGACCTGATGGCGAACGAGGCGGTGCTGAAGGTGTTTCACGCCGCCCGCCAGGACGTCGAGATCGTGTGGCATCGCGCCAACCTGATCCCGCACCCGATCTTCGACACCCAGGTGGCCGCCATGGTGCTCGGCTATGGCGACTCGATCTCCTACGAGCAGCTGGTGCAGCGCATCACCGGCGACACGCTCGACAAGTCGCACCGATTCACCGACTGGACGCGCCGGCCGCTGACCGAGGCGCAGATTGCCTATGCGGTGTCCGACGTGACCCATCTGCGCGACGTCTATGTGAAGCTGTCGGCCGATCTCGAGCGCCGCAGCCGCACCGAGTGGGTGCTGCGCGAGATGGAGGTGCTGACTTCGCCATCGACCTACCAGATGGAGCCCGAGCACGCGTGGGAACGGCTGAAGACGCGCGTGCGCAAGCCGAAGGATCTCGCGGTGCTGATGGAGGTCGCGGCTTGGCGCGAGCGCGAGGCGCAGGCGCGCGACGTGCCGCGCGGCCGCGTGCTCAAGGACGAGGTGATCAGCGACATCGCCGTGCATGCGCCGACCACGCCGGACAAGCTCGCGCACCTGCGCTCGATCCCCAAGGGATTCGAGCGCTCCAAGTGGGGCTCCGACATCCTGGCCGCGGTGGCGCGCGGGCTGGCGCGCGATCCGAAAACCGTGCCGCACTTCGAGCGCAGCATCTCGTCGCCCAACGGCGCCGCCACCGTCGAACTCCTGAAAGTGCTGCTGCGCATGACGTCGGAGAAGCACGGCGTCGCTGCGAAAGTGATCGCCACGGTGGACGACCTCGACCGCATCGCCGGCGACGACGAGGCCGACGTGCCGGCGCTGAAAGGTTGGCGGCGCCAGCTGTTCGGCGAGGCCGCGCTGGCGCTCAAGCACGGAAAGATCGCGCTGGCCGTCGAGCGAGGCCGCGTGGTCGCCGTGGAGCGGGCGCGCTGACCGAGAGCATAGTTTTGGCGAGGCGACACTCGGGCCCGCTGGCCTCGGGGCAGAATCCTTGTTATTCAAGCACATAACAGACGCCATTGATGGCCGTGGGGAGAACCACGGGTGCCGTTTTCTTCCGCGCTGGAGAGCCACCGCCTGTTCGAGCGCGTGTTGCGCGTTCGGCGCAATCCCGTTGCGGCCTACGGCTTTGCGATTGCGGCCGTCGCGGTGGCCACGCTCGCCCGCTGGCTGCTCGGCAGCGAGGTGGGCGAGGACGTCCCGTTCCTCACCTACTTTCCGGCGATCGTCCTCGCCGCCCTGGTCGGCGGCCTCGGGCCGGGCATGCTGGCCATCGCCCTGGCTGCGGCGATCTCCTGGTACTTGTTCCTCCCACCCTTGTTCAACTGGCGGCTCGGTGAGGCCGGAGGCCTGACGCTGCTCCTGTTCGTTGCCGTCACCGGCCTCACCGTCACGCTCGTGGCGCTCCTCAACGCCGCGGTCGAGCGTGTCATGGCGCAGGAGCAGAATGAGCGCGTGCTCATCGAGTCGTCGCCCAGCGGCATTGTCGTGGTGGATGACGAGGGAACGATCCGCCTGATCAATGCCAGCACGGAAAAACTGTTCGGCTACGAGCGCGCCGAGCTGCTCGGCCGCAAGGTCGAGGTGCTGGTGCCGCAGCTCAAGGCCGACGCGCACCGGGCGCTGCGCGAGGCGTTCCTGCGCCGGCCAGAGGCGCGCGCCATGGGGGCCGGGCGCGACCTCAGCGGCCGGCGCCGCGACGGCAGCGAGTTTCCGGTCGAGATCGCGCTCAATCCGGTGATCCGCAACGGCCGCACCGGCGTGCTCGCCACCGTGATCGACATCTCCGAGCGCCGGCGCGCGCAGGAGCGCCAGCAGCTGATGATCCGCGAGCTGCATCACCGCACGCACAACCTGTTCGCCGTGATCCAGTCGATCGCCTCGCGCACCTTCGTCGACGGCATCGACCTGGCCGGGGCCAAGCAGGTGTTCAACGGGCGGCTGCAGGCGCTGGCGCGGGCGCACACGATGCTGGCCGAGGCCGCCTGGAGCGGCGCGCCGCTCGCCGAGCTCCTGCGCCAGGAGTTCGCCGGCTTCGCCGAGCATCTGAGCATCAGCGGCTGCGACATCGTCGTCAACGCCGCGGCGGCCCAGCAGTTCGCCCTGATCATTCACGAGCTTGCCACCAATGCCATGAAATACGGAGCGCTGTCGGTGCCCGGCGGGCGCGTCACGGTCCAAGGGCGCATCGAGCGTCGCAACGGCGAGGCAACCTTCTCGTTCCGGTGGCAGGAACGCGGCGGGCCGGCCGTGCTGGCGCCCACCCGCAAGGGCTTCGGCAGCGTCATCCTGGTCGATGCCGCACGGCAGTTCGGGCACACCGTGCGCCTGGATTACCGGCCGCAGGGCGTGAACTACGAGCTTCAGCTTCTCCTCAGCGCCATCGCGGCGCCCGGGTCGCAGCCCGGCGAGGCCCGGCTGGCCGCGGCGCCGTCGCGTCCGGCATAATCCCGTCAACGACACACGGAGCGCCGATGAGCCAGTCCTTGCGAGGCGCCGATATCGTTGCGGGTTCGCTCGCGCGCCTCGGCTGCAAAAAAATCTTCACGCTGTCCGGCAACCACATCATGTCGATCTTCGACGCCGCACTCGACGCCGGCCTCGACCTCGTGCACGTGCGCCACGAAGCCGCCGCCGTGCACATGGCCGACGCCTGGGGACGGCTCACGGGCGAGCCCGGCGTCGCGCTGGTCACCGGCGGCCCCGGCCACGCCAATGCGGTCGGCGCGCTGTTCACCGCGCTCGCCGCCGAGTCGCCCATGGTGCTCCTGTCCGGCCACGCCGCCACCTGGGAGCTCGGCCGCGGCGGTTTTCAGGAAATGCGCCAGGCCGACATGGCCGCGCCGGTCACCAAGGCGGCGTGGACCAGCACATCAGCCGACGCGCTCGCCCGCGATGTCGGCGAGGCGCTGCACATGGCCACGGCGGGGCGGCCGGGACCGGTGCACGTGAGTTTTCCGTCGGACCTGCTCGACGCGCGCGTCGCCGCCGACGCGGTGGCGTGGCCCAACGGGCAGGACAGGATTTTTGCGCCCGCCCTCCCCGACACCATCGCCGATGCGGTGCTGGAGGACATCTCCGGCGCCGCCAGGCCATTGATCGTGGCCGGCCCGATGCTGTCGAACGTGAGCGGACGCGCCCTGCTCGAGCAACTGGAGGCCGCCACCAGCACGCCCTGCGTGGTCGTGGAGATCGCCCGCGGCATGGCCGACGCCACGCTCGGCGCTTTTGCGGATCTTGCGGCGCGCGTCGACCTCGTGGTGCTGCTGGGCAAGGCGCTCGACTTCACGCTGCAATGGACGAAAAGCCCGGCGTTCGACCCGGACGTACGCGTCATCGCCATCGACCCCGAGGCCGCGCTGGTGGAGCGCGCCGCGCGCGAGACCGGCGCCCGTCTCGCGCTCGGCTGCATCGCCGATGCGCGCAGCGCCGCCGCCACGCTGATCGCACGCGCGACGCCGCGCAAAATCCGCGACGACGCCTGGCGCCGCGAGGCACGCGCCCTGCTCGACGGGCGGCCGGCGGCATGGCAGACGCTCGCATCGCAGACAGCGCACAAACTGCACCCGGCGGAAGTGTTCCGGACGCTGCGCCCTTACGTCGAGCGCGATCCCGACACCGTGCTGATCTGCGACGGCGGCGAGTTCGCCCAGTGGGGCCAGGCCATGCTGCCGGTGAGGCGCCGCCTGGTGAATGGCGTCGCCGGCGCCATCGGCGCCTCGCTGCCGTTCGCGCTCACGGCGCGGATGGTCGAGGCCAGAGCGCCGGTGTTCGCCGTACTCGGCGACGGCACCATCGGCTTCCACCTCGCCGAGTTCGAGACCGCGGTGCGGCGCAACCTCCCCTTCGTCTGCATGGTCGGCAACGACGCGCGCTGGAACGCCGAGAGCCAGATCCAGCTGCGCGAGTATGGGGCGAACCGCCAGCACGGCTGCGACCTCTTGCCGGCGCGCTACGACCAGGTGGCGGCCGCGCTCGGCGGCCACGGCGAACTGGTCGAGCGCGCCGCCGACCTGGCGCCGGCCATCGCGCGCGCCCTGGCGAGCGGAAAGCCGGCGTGCGTCAACGTCATGATCGAGAGCATCGCGGCGCCGTCGATCCGGTTGTGACGTCTGGCCGGAGCGCAAGGCAAAGCCACTTGCTCCTCACCTCTCCCCGCGTGCGGGGAGAGGTCGGATTCCGAGCGCAGCGAACCCCCGGGACGAAGTGCCCGGGGGCGGGTGAGGGGCGTCTCCGCGAGTCCGAGCCTGCGGGCAAGCCCCCTCACCCGATTTGCTTCGCTTCGCAAGGGCTCCGCTCGCAAATCGACCTCTCCCCGCACGCGGGGAGAGGTGGAGCAAGCGGCACGCGCGATGCCACACTGACGGCTTGCGCCGCGCCTGCCGCCTCGGCTCTTATAAGGCTCCCAGGGAGGGCTTTTATGAAGAGATTTACCTTGCTCTGCTCCGCCCTGCTGCTCGCGGCCGCGGCCGCGCCCGTTCGCGCGGAAGTGGACGAGATCACGGTGGCGCAGCAATATGGCGTGAGTTTTTTGCCGCTGATGCTGATGGAGCACCGGCAGCTGGTGGAGGACCGCGCCCGCGCGCTCGGCATCAAGGTCAAGGCCAACTGGGTCAAGGTGGCCGGCCCGAGCGTGATGAACGACGGCCTGCTCTCCGAGACCATCCATTTCGCCGCGCAGGGCGCGCCGTCGCTGATCACGCTGTGGGACAAGACGCGCAGCGGCGTGGGGGTCAGGGGCATCGCGGCGCTCACCACCTACCCGCTCTATCTGGTGTCGCGCAATCCGGTCGTGCGCAGCATCAAGGATTTTTCCGACAAGGACAGGATTGCGGTGCCGTCGGTGAAAATCTCCACCCAGGCGATCATGCTGGAGATGGCGGCGGCGCAGGTCTGGGGCGACAAGGAATACGGCAAGCTCGACTCGCTCACCGTGTCGCTGTCGCATCCCGACGCCGTGCTGGCGCTCACCAACAACACCGGCGGCGTCAACGCGCACTTCGCTACCTCGCCGTTCTACGAGCAGGAGATGAAGCTCACCGACGCGCACCTGGTCACCACCAACTACGAGATCCTCGGCGGTCCGGCGACCGCGCTGCTGGTGACCACGACCAGCAAGTTCCGCCTGGCCAATCCCAACGTGGCGCGGGCGTTCTACGAGGCCATGAAGCTGGCGGTCACGATCATCAACAATGACAAGAAGGCGGCCGCCCAGCTTTATCTCGAGCTCGCCAACGACCGCAAAAATTCGGTCGACGACATTCTGGCGATGGTCAGCGACAGGGATTACGCCTTCACGCTGCAGCCGCAGAAGGTGCTGAAGACGGCCGAGTTCATGGCCAAGATCGGCAGCATCAAGCAGGCGCCGCAATTGATCGGCGACCTGTTCTTTCCCGAAATGCTGCCCGCCGGCGGCGACTAAATTATTTAGCGCGTGTACTCATAAAACCGCGATTTGTGACAGCGGCCGAATCAATGTCCGCTTTGGTCCACTTTGCGGACAAGCTACCAACCATAACGCGGCCGATGATATCCCCATGGCCCAAACCGCCGCACAGGATAGCTGTATGCATATATCTCCGGAGCAGCGTAGACCGGTAGAGGTGGTCGGACCACCACGACCGGCCTTCGGACTAGCACGGGAGCGGGCACCACTTCGGTCACAACGGGCGCAGGCGGGACGAGCACCACGCGCGGGGCCGGCTCTAGGTACTCGCGCTCGTAGGTGTCAACTTCACGCTGATACGTCGGCCCTTCACTGTACCGAGGTACTAGAAGGTCGGCCGCGAAGACAGGGGAGGCAGTCAAGACAGCTGTTGCGATGCTAAGTAAGGCGGTACGCATGTACATGCTCCTCTCGTCGATCTGTCCATTACATGAACTCGCCCGTTGCCTGTTGGGTCCATGAACGGCTGTTCAGCCAGAGTGACGAGGCCCTGAATGCCATTTCGACCCCAGGTCTGCGAAACGCTACCCCAGCGCTGTCCATTTGCATAACGATTAAATTCCGGCTCGTCCGCGCATCGGGACCAAA
>DATFWC010000651.1:0-2260 GCA_035259885.1 Xanthobacteraceae bacterium | reverse complement strand
GCCACCGCGCGGATCACTTTTCCGACCTTGTCGAAGATCTCCGCCACCTGCGCTTCGCTCATGATCAGCGGCGGCGTGAGCGCCAGCGTGTCGCCCACGTTGCGCACCATGACGCCTTCCTCGTGGAACGCTTTCTCCATGGCGTCGTAGCCGCGCTTGCCCACCGCGTCGGGCTTCGCCGCCAGGTCGACCGCCGCCGTGATGCCCACGCAGCGGATGTCGAGCACGTTGGGCAGGCCTTTCAGGCTCATGGCGGCATCGGCCCATTTTGGCTCGAGCTTCCTGGCGCGCTCGAACAGGCCTTCCTCGCGATAGAGCGTGAGCGTCGCCAGCGCCGCCGCGCAGGCGAGCGGGTGAGCCGAGTAGGTGTAGCCATGGAACAGCTCGGTCACGTGCTCCGGGCCCTGCATGAAGGTCTCGTAGATGCCGTTGCGCACCACCACGCCGCCCATCGGCGCGCTGCCCGACGTGACGCCCTTGGCGAACGTGATCATGTCCGGGATGACGCCGTAGCGCTCGGCCGCGAAGGCGTAGCCGAGCCGCCCGAAAGCCGTGATCACCTCGTCGAAGATCAGGAGCAGCCCGTGCTTGTCGCAGATCGCGCGCAGCCGCTGCAGGTAGCCCTTCGGCGCCGGCAGCACGCCGGTCGAGCCGGCCATCGGCTCGACGATCACGGCCGCGATGGTCGAGGCATCGTGCAGCGCCACCAGCCGCTCGAGCTCGTCGGCGAGATGCGCGCCCCATTCGGGCTCGCCCTTGGTGAAGGCTTGGTGCTCGCGGTTGTAGGTGTGCGGCAGGTGGTCGACGCCGGCGAGCAGCGCGCCGAAATATTTTCGGTTGCTGACGATGCCGCCCACCGCGGTGCCGCCGAAGCCGACCCCGTGATAGCCGCGCTCGCGGCCGATCAGGCGGATGCGCTGCCCCTGGCCGCGCACATTGTGGTAGGCGAGGGCGATCTTCAGCGCGGTGTCGACCGCTTCCGAGCCGGAATTGCAGAAGAACACGCGGTCGAGGTCGCCGGGCGCCAGGGCGGCGATGCGGCTCGCCGCCTCGAATGCCTTCGGGTGCGAGAACTGGAACGCCGGCGGATAGTCGAGCTCGGCCGCCTGGCGCTGGATCGCCTCGACGATGGGGTCGCGATTGTGCCCGGCATTGGTGCACCACATGCCGGCGGTGCCGTCGAGCACGGCGCGGCCATCCGGCCGGTAGTAGTGCATGTCCTTGGCGCGCACGATCAGGCGCGGCGCTTTCTTGAAGGCGCGGTTCGGTGTGAACCCGATCCAGTAGGATTCGAGGTCGTTGGGCACCGCCGCGGCGGCATCGCGGAAATTGGCAAGTGACATTGTGGGTCTCCTGGTCGCGGCTGAGCCGATTGCCTGCGGCCTCAAGGCCAACGATTCACTTATCAATGTATCAGCCGCGGCCGTTTCAAGGAACGCGCTTGTCGCCCTGCGCCGGGTGCGATAGGAGGCCACACCATGCCGCCGGACCCCAAGCAGAATCGGTTGAAAGCGCGCCTGCCGCGCGGGCTTGCCGACCGCGGGGCGGCCGAGATCGCCGCCACCCGCCGCATGGTCGACAACATCCGCGCCGTCTACGAGCGCTACGGCTTCGAGCCGGTGGAGACGCCGGCGATCGAATATACCGACGCCCTGGGCAAGTTCCTGCCCGACCAGGACCGGCCCAACGAAGGCGTGTTCTCGTTCAAGGACGACGACGAGCAGTGGCTGTCGCTGCGCTACGACCTCACCGCGCCGCTGGCGCGCTACGTGGCGGAGAATTTCGACACGCTGCCCAAACCTTACCGCAGCTACCGGTTCGGCTGGGTGTTCCGCAACGAGAAGCCGGGTCCCGGGCGCTATCGCCAGTTCATGCAGTTCGACGCCGACACGGTCGGCTCCGCCTCGCCCGCTGCCGACGCCGAGATGTGCATGATGGCGGCCGACACCATGGAGGCGCTCGGCATCCCGCGCGGCTCCTACGTGGTGAAGGTGAACAATCGCAAGGTGCTCGATGGCGTGTTGGACGCGATCGACCTCGGTGGCGAACACAACGCCGGCAAGCGCCTCACGGTGCTGCGTGCGATCGACAAGCTCGATCGTCTCGGGGTCGAAGGCGGGCGCGCGCTGCTCGGACCTGGACGCAAGGACGAGAGCGCAGATTTCACCAAAGGGGCAGGGCTCGATCGCGATTCTGTTGAGCGAGTCCTCGCTTCGACTTCGCTGCCCGCGGGCGACAGCGATGCTGTTTTGACCCAGCT
>DATFWC010000650.1:0-8843 GCA_035259885.1 Xanthobacteraceae bacterium | reverse complement strand
GATGCTGATGTTCGACCGCATCTCGGAGATCGCCGAAAAGGGCGGCGAGTACGGCAAAGGCATGGTTCGGGCGGTGCTCGAATTGAAGCCGGACCTCTGGTTTTTCCCCTGTCATTTCAAGGGCGATCCGGTGATGCCCGGCTGCCTCGGCATCGATGCGCTGTGGCAGATGCTGGGGTTCTTTCTCGGCTGGCTGGGATCGGAAGGGCGGGGCAGGGCGCTCGGCCTGGGCGAACTCAAGTTCTCCGGCCAGGTTCTTCCGAACGTCAAGAAGGTCGTCTACGGCATCGACGTGAAACGCGTGATGCGTTCGAAACTGGTGCTCGGCATCGCGGACGGCTGGCTGTCCGCCGACGACTCGGTGATCTACCGGGCGTTCGATTTGAAAGTAGGCCTGTTCAAGCAGGATGAAATGCCGCAGCCGAGCGGGGCCGGGGCCTGATCGCGGCGCCTTCCAGCAAGGCGCGCCCGAATAATGCGGAAGAGGCAAGCATGAAACGGGTCGTCGTCACCGGGATGGGCATCGTCTCGTCCATCGGCAACAACACCCAGGAAGTGCTGGCGAGCCTGCGCGAGGCGAAATCGGGCATCGTGCGCGCCGACAAATATGCCGAGCTCGGTTTTCGCTGCCAGGTGCATGGCGCGCCGACCGTGGTGGCGGAGGACGTCGTCGACCGCCGCGCCATGCGCTTCCACGGCGGCGGAACGGCGTGGAACCACGTCGCCATGGACCAAGCGATCCGCGACGCCGGCCTGGAAGAATCGGAGATCTCGCACGATCGCACCGGCATGATCATGGGTTCGGGCGGGCCGTCGACCCGCGCCATCGTCGAGGCGGCGGACACGGCGCGCAGCAAGGGGCCGAAGCGCGTCGGCCCGTTCGCCGTACCCAAGGCGATGTCGTCGACCGCCTCGGCCACACTCTCGACCTGGTTCAAGATCAGGGGCGTGAACTACTCGATCTCGTCGGCCTGCGCGACCTCGAACCACTGCATCGGCAACGCGATGGAAGTCATCGCGCTCGGCAAGCAGGACATCATCTTTGCCGGCGGCTGCGAGGAGCTCGACTGGACGCTGTCGGTGCTGTTCGACGCCATGGGCGCCATGTCGTCGAAGTTCAACCAGACGCCCGACAGGGCGTCGCGCGCCTACGACGTCGACCGCGACGGCTTCGTCATTGCCGGCGGCGCCGGCGTGCTGGTGCTGGAGGAGCTCGAGCACGCCAAGGCGCGCGGGGCGAAAATCTATGCCGAGGTGGCGGGCTACGGCGCGACGTCGGACGGCCACGACATGGTGGCGCCGTCGGGCGAAGGCGCGGTGCGCTGCATCCGGATGGCGCTGGAGAACGTGAAGGCGCCGATCGACTACATCAACCCGCATGCCACCTCGACGCCGGTCGGCGATCTCAAGGAGATCGAGGCGATCCGCGAGGTGTTCGGGCAGAAGTGCCCGCCGATCTCGGCGACGAAGTCGCTCACCGGCCACTCGCTCGGGGCCGCCGGCGTGCAGGAGGCGATCTATTCGCTGCTGATGATGAACAACGGATTCATCTGCGAAAGCGCCAATATCGAGAACCTCGATCCCGCCTTCGCCGACATGCCGATCGTGCGCGAGCGCCGCGACGACATGGCGCTCGGCTGCGTGCTGTCGAATTCGTTCGGGTTCGGCGGCACCAATGCGTCGGTCGTGTTCCGGCGGCTCGACGCATGACGGAATCGATGGCGCGCAGCGGAAGCCGGCGCGAGCCGCAGATAATCATCTTTTCGGAGTTCGGGGCATGGGACTGATGGACGGCAAGCGCGGGCTGATCATGGGAGTGGCCAACGACCACTCGATCGCCTGGGGCATTGCCAAGGCGCTCGCCACCGAGGGAGCGGCGCTCGCCTTCACGTACCAGGGCGAGGCGCTGGGGCGGCGCGTGAAGCCGCTGGCGCAGTCGCTCGGCTCGATGCTGGTCGTGCCGTGCGACGTGGAAGACATCGCCTCGGTCGACGCGCTGTTCGGCGAGATCGGCCGCGCCTGGGGATCACTGGATTTCCTGGTGCACGCCATCGCGTTCTCCGACAAGAACGAGCTCAAGGGCCGCTATGCCGACACCAGCCGCGACAATTTCGTGCGCACCATGGTGATCTCCTGCTTCTCGTTCACGGAAGTGGCCAAGCGTGCCGCCGCCCTGATGCCGGCCGGCGGTGCCATTCTGACGCTCACGTTCGGCGGCTCGACCCGCGTGATGCCCAACTACAACGTGATGGGCGTGGCCAAGGCGGCGCTGGAAGCGTCGGTGCGATATCTCGCGGTCGATTTCGGGCCGGCACGCATCCGCGTCAACGCCATCTCGGCCGGGCCGGTGCGCACGCTCGCCGGCGCTGGCATCGCCGATGCCCGGCTGATGTTCAATTTCCAGCAGCGCCATTCGCCGCTCCGCCGCACCGTGGCGCTGGAGGAGATCGGCGGCGCCGCGCTCTATCTCCTGTCGGATCTGTCGACCGGCGTCACCGGCGACATCCACTTCGTCGACAACGGATACAACGTCATCGCGATGCCACACCCCGAGGCGCTCAAGATCGCCGACGAAGCCGAGCGTCTGGCTGAGGAAGCCAAGGACGCCGCGCAGTAGGGATTGTCGCGCGGCTTGCTCCGTCGCGCAGCGCAGTTGAGCCGCAACCCTTCACAGAGTTGGAACCAGAGACCGTTCCGCAGCGCGCGCGGCCTCGTCGAACTGGTTCTCGAGTAGCGCATTGGTTCCGCGCAAGCCAGCGGCGACCCCGCGAGCCCATTTGATATATTCGAGCCGACGACTCACGGACCAGTCGAGCGCCGGGCTTGCAACGAGCGCTCGCAAATTGCTGGTCTTGTCGGCAAGTTTCAACATCTTCGCCCGCGCCGACTTCTTGTGAGCGCTCTCGACCTGGCGCTTCTTGCGTTCGGCTTTCTCAAGCGTCTTGTCGTCCGTAACCTCAGCAACGAGTCCGGCCACGTCGGCCCCGAATGTCTCGCTGATGAGCTCTTGGGGAACCTCGCAGTCCTCGATCGCGTCGTGGAGGAGCGCGGCCACCACAAGATTGTGGTCCTCGCCGTCAGTTGCTTCTGCGACGAGCGTAGCGACCTCCAGGAGGTGGTTGATATAGGGCTCCTTGGCAGCGCCCTTGCGCCGCTGATGGACATGCCACCGCGCTGCCGCGTCGGCGGCCTTCAGGACCATGATCCAGTCTTTCATCGCATTGAACCGGTGCGCATGGCGGTCTACCGACCGCCGGGGATCGAGAGATAACATCGGGCCGACGGGCAGTTCAATTGGCACAATGTTACCGCTTGATACGATGCGATCATCCATACGCTCGCCCATGCGGTCATTTGGGCAAAAATGACCGAGTCGCGCGGGCGGTCAGCTCTCGGCGCGCGAACTCGAGCGCAGCATGTTGGGCAAATTTGCGCCGCGCCGTTGCCCACCATCAGCCCCCGGAGCAGCCGAATTTGCCGACGGAGCTGCGACAGGCCTGCGCGCGCCCGGTACCCGCGCCAAAAAAAAGCGGAGCGAAACGCCGGGAGGTCGATCCGAGTTCCGCTCCGCTGCGCGCGCGTCAGGGCGGAGGCGCGCGCGACGAGCTACAGCCGATACACGACGCGATACTTCGCCTCGTAGTCGCCGATGGCGAGTTGCCTGCGCGGCTCCAGCATGACGGAGATGATTTTCTCCGGCTGGATCTGGTTCTCCATGATGGCCGTATTGAGCGCCTCTTCGTTGGCGCTCACCACGATCTCACGCACGGCCGAAGCTGTTGCCATGTCGGTCTCCTCTCATTGTTGTTGCGCCGCGCGGCTCACTCGGCCGCCGCCGCCGTGACGGCCGGCAGGTCCGCCGCCGACAGGCCCATGCGGGTGGCGACGCCGATGCCGTAGTCGGGGTCGGCGCGATAGAAGTGCACCAGCTGGCGCTTCACGATCTCCAGCGGCACGCCCTCCATGGCGGCCTTGATGTTGTGGAACAGCTGCTCCTTCTGGTCGGCCGTCATCAGCCGGAACAGGTCGCCGGGCTGACGATAGTCGTCGTTGTCGTCGCGATGGTTGTAGCGGTCGGCGGCGCCGGCCAGCGGCAGCGCCGGCTCGCGCAGGCGGTCGTCCTGCACCGGCCCGCCGAACGAGTTGGGCTCATAGTAGGCGTCCGGGTTGCCATTGCCGGCAAGCCGCATGGCGCCGTCGGCGTGATAGGTGTGCACCGGGCAGCGCGGCCGGTTGACCGGAAGCTGGTCGGCATTGACGCCGACGCGATGGCGGTGCGCATCCGCATAGGAGAAGACGCGCGCCTGCAGCATCTTGTCAGGCGAATGGCCGACGCCGGGCACGATGTTGGACGGGGCCAGCGCTGCCTGCTCGACCTCGGCAAAATAGTTTTCCGGGTTGCGGTTGAGCTCGAGGACACCGACCTCGATCAGCGGGTAGTCCTTGTGCGGCCACACCTTGGTGAGGTCGAACGGATTGTACCAGTGCTTGCCGAGGTCGCTCTCCGGCATCACCTGGACGAAGAGCGTCCAGCGCGGGAAGTCGCCGCCGGCGATGGCCTCGAACAGGTCGCGCTGATGCGTCTCGCGGTCGTGCGCGATTTTTTGCCCGGCCTCCGCATTGGTCCAGTTCCTGATGCCCTGCTGGGTCTTGAAGTGGAACTTGACCCAATGCCGCTCGTTCTTGGCGTTGATGAACGAGTAGGTGTGCGAGCCGAAACCGTCGATGTGGCGATAGCTCGCCGGCAGGCCGCGGTCGGACATCAGGATCGTCACCTGGTGCAGGCTCTCCGGCGAGAGCGACCAGAAATCCCACATCGCGGTGGGCGAGCGCAGGTTGGTTTTCGGATGCCGCTTCTGGGTGTGGATGAAGTCGGGAAACTTCAGCGGATCGCGGACGAAGAACACCGGCGTGTTGTTGCCGACGATGTCCCAGTTGCCTTCCTCGGTATAAAAGCGCAGCGCGAAGCCGCGGACGTCGCGCTCGGCATCGGCGGCGCCGCGCTCGCCCGCCACGGTGGAGAAGCGCAGGAACGCTTCGGTCTTCTTTCCGATCTGCGCCAGCGCCTTGGCCTTGGTGTAGCGGCTGACGTCATGGGTGACGGTGAGCGTACCGTAGGCGCCGGAGCCCTTGGCATGCACGGTGCGCTCGGGGATGCGCTCGCGGTTCTGGTGCGCGAGCTTTTCGAGCAGGTGGAAATCCTGCATCAGCACCGGGCCGCGCGGCCCCGCCGTGATCGAATTCTGGTTGTCCGCAACCGGCATGCCGGAGGCGGTGGTCAGGGTGGGGCGTTGGGCCATCTGGCGTGCTCCTGAACAGCGTTGGGGCGGAAAGCCGGTACCTTGGCCCAGGCCGTCGATCAGGTCTAATCGTATTGACTATCATGTTCGATAAGAATAACTTATTCACGTGATCACCTTGAGACAGTTGCGTTATTTGTCCGCCTTGGCGGAGCACCGGCACTTCGGGCGGGCCGCTGCCGCCTGCGCCGTGACCCAGCCGGCGCTGTCCATGCAGATCCGCGAGCTGGAAAAGCTTCTGGGCGTGGAACTGGTCGAGCGCCGTCCCGGCGAGGTGGCGCTGACGCAGACCGGCAGCGAGGTGGTGCGTCGCGGCGAACGCATGCTGTCGGCCGCCCGCGACCTCGTCGACTTCGCCCGCCACCGCGGCCGCCTGCTCACCGGCCGGCTGCAGCTCGGCGTCATCCCGACCCTGGCGCCATACCTGCTGCCGAAAATCCTTCCAGTGGTGCAGCGCCGCTATCCGGATCTCCGCATCGAGCTGCGCGAGACGCAGACCAAGCCGCTGATCGACGAGCTCGCGCACGGCACGCTCGACGTCGTCATGCTGGCGCTGCCGGCGGGCGAAGGCGAGATCGAGACCATCCACCTGTTCGACGATCCGTTCCTGCTGGCGGTGCCGGCCGACGATCCGCGCTCCGAACGGACGCGCGTGGCCGCACACGAGATCGACCCGCAGCGCCTGATCCTGCTGGAGGAAGGGCATTGCCTGCGCGACCAGGCGCTGGCCTATTGCGCCGGCACGCGCCGCGACTCGCCGATGAGCCTCGGCGCCACCAGCCTCGCCACCGTGATGCAGATGGTGGCCAACGGCTACGGCGTCACGCTGGTGCCGCGCGTCGCCGTGGACGTCGAGGTGCGCGACGAGCGGGTCAAGCTGCTGCGCTTCACCGACCCCGAGCCCGGCCGCGCCATCGGGCTGGCGTGGCGGCGCACGTCGCCGCGCAAGGTCGATTTCGTCGCGCTCGGACAGCTCGTGATAGAGACGCTAGGGTTCGGCAACAGCGCGCTGCGCCCGCTGACGGCGCGCAAGGCATGAGCCGCGATCCGCTCAACGACGATCCGGGTGAGGCCAAGCGGCTCGCCGACGCGCGTGTCGTGCGGCAGCTGACGCGCGTGTCATGGCTGAACGCGATGCATCCTTCGTCGCGCCGGTGCGCCGGGAGGCTGTCACACCTATTTCTTTGCTACGGTGCCAAGAGAGGCAGGGGGGCCGCCATCAAAATTGAACGCAACATAGTTGTCTCCATAGCTGAATACGCGACCGCTCCACGTAATATTATTGCGGGCCACGTTCGATTGGCCGACGGCGATGGTTCCGGAATCATTGGAACTACTGAAGCCCGTGCCGTTGGTGGACACCATTGAACGAGTTACGTTCAGAAGGATGATATTAGTCCCTTCAATAGCGAACCCGGAGAACGCATTGAAGGAAGATACGATGTTGTCAGCGGCCGCACTGATACTGCCGGCAGTATTCCCGGCGCTCAAAACAATGCCGTGAAGACCGCTGTGGTAGACCTGGACGAAGCTGAATGTTGCCTGTGTGGTGTGACCAACGCCATTGTTGGCTCGGACGACCGAAATGCCATGGCCTTCGTTGTCGGATACCAATGTATTCGAAATGGCAAGATCGCTGTCGCCTGCCGGATTGAATATGATGCCGTGACCGATAAATTGGCTTTGTGCGGTCCCGGTGAACTTGCGGATGGTGCAGTTCTCGATGCTGAGGAATCTGCCCGCCGTGAACACGATGCCGTTTCCGCCGCCGAAGCCGATGCCCTTGACGGTGAGGCCGCGGAGACTGACCCTGTCATCGGCTCCGGCATTGATCGTGATGCCATTGAAGCCACCTGATACGAGGGCGCCGGCCTCGCCGACCCCGTCGTTGATGATGCTGATCGACTTCGTGATGGTCACCGCGCCGTAGCCGCCCGGGTCGAGCACCGTGATCTCGCCGATCGAAAGGGTCTGGTCGTGGGCGTGCTGGAATGTGCGGCATGGGGCGGCCCGGCTGCAATCGTTGGCGTCATTCCCGAACGACGAGACGAACGTGCGCGCGAGCTGCGTCTGGGCGGGCGCAGGACTGAGGCCGAACGCGAGCAAGATGCCGACGTAAGCCAATCGTGCGATCCAGATCATCGAGAGTCTCCATCTTCGAGCGTGAACCGAAACCTGCCGGGACGATGCCGGGGATACAGGCCCGCCGCCTCAATCGATCGATTGATATGGAGACTTTCTTCCGGCTCCTCCCGAGCGCGAGCACGCAGATCAGTCGGATGCCACGATGCCCTTCGGCGCGCAGGCGCGCCTGCGGGCCGGGCCTGCCACAGTGATGACCGGGCCGGCGACCGTGCGCACGTTGGCATGGCGAGGAGGCGAAGTGCCCGTCGCGCCAGGCGTTCGTGCGCAACCATCGGCGCAGCAAACCGGAGAAGCCCATTCGGTCGCTGGCTGACGTGCGCAAAGGATGATCTTGATCATCCTTTGTCGATCGGAAGAGTCCTGCTCCGCGCCGGAGAGCCGTGTTGCGGCGGCAGGCGCCAGCCCGCTCGCGGAGGTCGCTGACGGAACTGTCCGACCGCGACGGCGCCGTCCGTCCTTGGCGCGTCATCGACAACGATCACACGGGTTCGAAAGGAGGCTGCGATGTCTTCAATGGAATTGTTCGGAGCCAGCATTGCGCTGAGCTTCATCGCCTGGGGCGTTGTGATGGCGTCCTGTTTCTGGCCGGAGCTGCGCAGCCGGCCGCGCGCCGAGGCCCTGCGGCCGCTTCTTCTTCTCCACCCTTTCCGCTTCGTTGGCCTGGCGTTCCTGGTGCCGGGTGTCGTGTCGCCCGAGCTGCCGGCCGCCTGGTCCCGGCCCGCTGCCTACGGCGATCTTGTTGCTGCCCTGCTCGCCTTGCTGGCCTTGGCCGGGCTCAAGAGCCGGCTGGGGCCCGCGCTCGTCTGGGTGTTCAGCCTGTGGGGCGCCACGGACCTCCTTCACGCCTTCTATCAAGGTAATGCCGTCGGGCTCGACCCCGGCCACCTGGGTGCCGGCTACTTCATCATCACCGTCCTGGTGCCGCTGCTCCTCATCACGCACGCGCTGGTTTTCTGGCTGCTTCTGCACAACGAGACCGCGGCCCGCGCGCGTACGGCCCAGGACGCACAGCCGAATCCGCGTGCGTGACGAGAGCGGCCTGCTCCCATCCTTCCTGGCGCGGCCTTCGGCCGCTCCTCAAGGAGGAGGCCTGAGTGATCTCGACGTGTCCGTCCGCAGCGGTCCTCACCCGGAGGAGCCGCGCGCAGCGCGGCGCCTCGAAGGGTGCTGCTCAGATCCGGCGACCCGCTAGACGTGCGCCATACCGAGGGCGGTGGAAATTTCACCAAGTGTTGCCTTCTCGGCATCGCTGACCAGGACGCCGCCAAAGCCGAGGATTCCACCCTCCGAGGCCGCTTCCGCGGTGTGCTCGCTGATCTGGTGCAGCCAATCCTTGAAGGCTGATGCGTCGGTGGGCGCCTTTGCATCGAGCAGGGCCGAGACCTGGCGCAGCGCATC
>DATFWC010000649.1:0-32190 GCA_035259885.1 Xanthobacteraceae bacterium | reverse complement strand
TGGGCCGGCGGCAGAAGGCGTCAAGCAGGACTTCGATGAGGAGCTGGCGGCACTGACCGCGATCCTGTTCCGCAGCTTCTGCGCCAGGCTCGTGCAGGTCGAGGCGTTTCCGCCGCCGTTGACGGCGAGCATCAGCGAGCGGCCGCAGGCAAGCCTGCTGGCGCGCAAGCAGGCCGAGGCCGGCAACGTCATCACCGATCTTCAGCACTGCGCTATTGTGCTGGAGGAGGCGATCTGCCGGCGACTTCTGACGCTCCTCGACGGGACCAGAACGGTCGATCAGCTCGTAACGGATCTCACCATTGCGGCCGACGGCGCGAACGGAACAACGGGAACGACCGCCGCCCAGCCGATCGTCTCGCGTGAAGCGGTCATGCGCAACCTGCAACTGCTCGCCAGATGCGGGCTTCTCGTCGCATAGCCGAACGCAGGCCGGACGATGAGAAACCCGAGCAAAACTGATGCGTGTTCCTGTCGAGAACCTGGCCACACATGTCAAGCGCAGCACTCATGACCGACACAACCCCCGCGACCGCATCGGCCTACGACGGCGTGGCCTATCCGGCGCACGCCCATGCCCAGACCCACCCGGCTCATCTGGCCACAGTCGCAGCACTTTACGGACTGGACGCGCCCGCGGTCGGGAGCTGTCGCGTGCTCGAGCTCGGCTGCGGCGGTGGCAGCAATCTGGTTCCCATGGCCTGCCAGTATCCCGACGCGTCTTTCGTCGGGATCGATCTCAGCGGGCGCGCAATCGACAGCGCGGCGGAGAATGCCGCAGCCTGCCGCCTGGAGAATGTCGATTTCCGACAGGCCGATATCATGGATATCGGCGCCGACTGGGGCCGCTTCGATTACATCATCGCGCACGGCGTCTATTCGTGGGTTCCGGCCGAGGTACGCGAGAAGATTCTCGCGATCCTGCATGAGAATCTCTCCCCAAGCGGCGTCGGCTTGGTCAGCTATAACGCCTATCCGGGGTCGCACCTGCGCAACCTCACGCGCGACATCATGCTGTTTCACGCCCGCTTCATCGATGACCCGCGCGAGCGAATCCGACAGGCTCGCGCGGTTCTCAGCATGGTGGCGGAAGGGAGCAACGCGACCAAGACCCACGGAATCGTCGTGCGCGACCAGCTGGCGCGCGTGGAGCGAATGCCGGACGAGCTCCTGTTTCACGACGATCTGCTCGAGATCGCCACGCCGTTCCTGCTGCACCAGGTCGTGAGCGACGCGGAACGGCACGGCCTGCAATACCTGAGCGATGCCTCGCTGTCGCGCCGCGACCTGAGCGATTATCCGGAGACCGTCAGGAACATTCTGGCCAGCATTCCCGAGGCCGAATTCGTGGCGCGCGATCAGTACCACGACTTCATCGACGGACACGGCTTTCGCAACACGCTCCTTTGTCACGCAGACGTTGTGCTCGATCGGCACCTCGCGCCGGATTGCATCCGCCGCTTCTTTCTCGCGAGCTCGGCCTGGCCGGCATCGGACGATATCGATCCCGCATCCCCCGATGCCGTCGCGTTCAAGAGCGAAAAAGGCGGCGAGCTGGTGACGGACAGTCCGCTGGTCAAGGCAGCCTTGCTGGAGCTCCGGAGAGCCTGGCCGCAAGCCTTGCGGTTCGACGAACTCCTGAAGAAAGCCGCCGGGCCCGCCGGCGTGGGCATCGAAAGCGCCACCGAACGCGCCGAGCAGAGCGACGTCCTGAGCGGCGCCCTGTTGCAGGCCGTTTCTGCCGGGCACCTGGAAATCCAGCGAGATGCGCCCGGATTGACGACCCGGATCAGTGCCAAGCCGAAGGCCAGCCTGTGGGCGCGCAAGCAGTCCGAGACGCGATCGGTCGTCACCAATCTTCGCCACCGGGCGATCCGACTGGAGGATGAGAAGGTTCGCCGATTCATGCGTCTCGTCGACGGCACGCGCGAGGTTGACGACCTCGTCAGGGACTTCGCGGCTGCCGCAGCGAACGAGGGCACCGATCCGGACGATCTGAACCGCGCCAGCGTCGAACGGAACCTGCGTCGCCTGGCGGAGCTGGCGCTGCTGGTAGCGTAGTCGCCGTACGATCTCGCACGGCAGGTCACGCTTTCGACGTGAAGCCGAGGGCATCACCGAGGAAACCAGCACAATGGCCAGAGTAGACGTTTTCCGGACCGCGAAAGACGGCGCCTTTCTTTTTTACAATGTGGAGGCCGCCGTGGGCATGGGAGGCGCGAACCGGAAGGATGATGTCCTGCTGGTCCAATATCTTCTGAAGATTGTTGCGGCTGGAGGAAATCTAGTGGTCGAGTGGAAAACCTTCCCTGGCGGCAGGAGCGGAAACACCACAATGCAGTCGCCAAGCACACCGGATCCCGGTCTTACTGGAGTTTGGAACGACTGGGACGTTGCCCGCCTCAAAGGGGTAGAGCTGTTTGCGATCAAGAAGGGTGTATCTACCTGGCAGGATGGCCGGGTAGACCCGGTGCCCTACGGACGGACCCACGGTCCAGCCCATCATATGCAGTATAAGATCATCACGTTAAACTTGATGTATGCCAAGCTTCGAGCGAGTGATTTTCCTCGCATGTCGCAGGCCGGCGACTGCCCGGCGGAATTGCGTCCGCTCATTGGTGCCCCCGAGTGGCTCAGCGGGTAAAGCGACTCCCGCCGCATGCAGGTTTTGTGAAAATCCCGCGCGCACTGCGATCAAACAGCCTTTGCGTAACGCCGAATTGCGCCGGTGCAGGATGTGAGTGCAGGCATTACGGCTCGCCTGCCACGATCAGTGCCTGGCGCCGATCGTAAGAAGCCGATGGTCAGCGGGCACAACGTGGACGTCAAGGCCACGGGCAAGATCATCCTGAAGGGCGCCAAGATTCAGGAAAACTGAGCCTGCCCCCGCAGCTCTCGCCGGCCGGTGACGCGCCCGACGCGAAGCGGCAAGCCGCATTAACCATAGCCGAAGGCGGCGCGCCCGCGTGCGGAGGCATGGAGGTAATCCATGGCATAGCAACCTATCGGTCCGGCAGTCGGCGATTTTGGCTAGCGAAAGACCCTGAGGATGAGATAATCCGGGGCAAAGTCAGGCGTCCGGTGCGATCGGCGCCAGGAGAGGGGCGGCGGCGTCCGGCAACGATTTGCCGAGATGCGGGGGGTTGCCCGAAGGCTGCGGTCAGCCTTACGGGATGTGATCGGAATCACCATGCCGCTCCACCTCAGGATCGAGAACGTGCCCAATCTACCCGACGGCGGTCCGATCGAGATCGCCATCACGGGCAAGCGCGGCATCGACATCGGCCGCGATTCGCATCTCGATTGGACGCTTCCCGATCCCACCCGCTACATCTCGGGCAAGCACGCCGAAATTCGCTACCGGGACGGCGGCTACTGGCTGCACGACGTGTCCACCAACGGCACGTACCTGAATGCCGAAACCCACCGCATGCAGGCGCCGCGCCGCCTGCGCACCGGCGATCGGTTCACCATCGGCCACTACATCATCGCCGCCGTGGTCGAGGGCGAAGCCGAGACGGCGGCTGCCCCACCAGCCGCCAGCGCCGCAGCGCCGCCACCGAGCCAAGAGGATCTGTGGTCGCTTCCCGGCGAAGCGCCGGCGCCCCCGCCCATCGACCCGAAGCAGCTCAAGGCGGCGCGGATTTCTTCCCCGGTTCGGCCGGATTTCCTCGACTGGGCCGCTGACGTCCCCGACCCGTTCGGTGGCGCTGCGCCGCCTTCGCCCGCTCCACCACCCAACGCCGACGCGCATCTTCCGCCCGACATGGCCTGGGCGCGCGGCGCACGCGCACCCGCTCCCGAGCCTCCCCCACCACCGCTCATGCCGGCGCCGCGCCGCCCGGCGCCGGCTGCCGGCGAAGCCGCGCCGGCCTGGGAACAGCCGCCGCCGAGCCAACCGGCCCCTGCCGGTGATGCGTCGGCAGATCAGTGGCGCGCCCGACCGGGGCCGGCCGCCGATCAGCGCGCCCCCGCCGTGCCCGCCCCCGAGGAGAGAAGCTCGGCGCCGCCCCTCGCCTCGCCGTCGATCGCAGGCCGCGACGTGGACGAGTTCATCCGCGCTCTGGCGCGCGCCGCCGGCGTGTCCGAAAAAGTCTTTGCCGAAAAGGATGCTCAGGCTCTGGCCGAGCAGCTTGGACAAGTGTTGCGCATCGTCGTCGACAACCTGTCGCAGCTCCTCAGTGCGCGCGGCCAGGCCAAGCGCATGATCCGCACCAGCAGCCACACGGTCATCCAGGCGACGGAGAACAACCCGCTGAAATTCTCACCTTCGGCCGAGGAGGCGCTGCGGGTCATGTTTGGGGCGCCGACCCGCTCCTATCTCGATGCGCAGCAGGCGCTGCTGCGCGGCTTCGAGGACATCAAGACGCACCAGATCAAGACCTACGCGGCCATGCAGCATGCGCTCGCCGCGCTGCTGGCGGAACTCGATCCACAGCGGATCGACCAGCAGACGGAAGCCGACCGCGGCGTCGCGGCTGTTCTCACCTCGCGCAAGGCCAAATTGTGGGATGCCTATGTGGCACGCTGGCAGGCGAAACAAGGCCCCGATAAAGGCGGCCTGCTCGAGGCTTTCATGGCCGTCTTCGCCCAGTACTACGACGACCGCCGCTCCTGACCGATTGTTCGCACCACAGCCAGCCCCGGACTTGATTCGGAATCTGAACTTGAAGGCGTCCGGGCTCACGCCCGGCCGGCGAAAAACCCTGTTTTGACAAAAAGCTAGAGGGGGATCCTCATGGCCAGACGGCGGCCGCGGGCCGAGATGGAGCCGATTCGGCGCCCCGTTTAGCCTTGCGTGAAGTATTTTTCCGCGAGCCATGAACACAAAGTATTTTTGCGAGACGACGGAGTGTGACCCAGATCACTTTGATGGCGCGATCGAAAGTGGATTATCCTGGCACCTCGCGGGAGTGGTTGGAGCCTCGATCCAGCACGATGTGGCTGCGACGGGCGGCGGAAGAGCGGGTTGGGAAACAGCATGTCGTGGTACAGTAAGGTTTTCTGGTCGGAAGGGCTGTTTCTCAGGCCGCACCATCTGCAGCAGCAAGACCGTTACGTTGAGCATCTGCTCAGCGGCCTGACCCGTCAGGTCACGCCCTACCCCTGGGGTTTCACGGCGCTGGAGATTGACCGCGACCTCGCGCAGCAGAGCAAGTTCGCCGTGCGGCGGGCGACCGGCATCATGCCGGACGGGACCCCGTTCGCGATCCCCGACAACAGCCCCATCCCGGAGCCGATCGACGTCCCGGATGCGGCGGCCGGGCAGATCACCTGGCTGTGCATGCCGGTAGCGGCGCCCAACACGCGCGAGGTCGACGAAGCGTCGGCGGAAAGCGCCAGCCGTTACGTCAGGTCGGCGGAAACCTTCATCGACTCGACCGCGGCGCTGCGCATCGAGGAAGAGATCGACATCGCGCACCCGCGGCTGAGCTTCGAGCTGCGCCGCACCGCCAAGCCCGGATATATCAGCCTGGGGATCGCCCGGGTGCTCGAGGTGCGCGATCGCAACATCCTGTTCGACGAGAAATACGTGCCCCCCATGCTGACATGCGCGGCGCACCCGACCATCGACGGCTGGATCAACCGCATCATCGGCTGGATCGACAACAAGCTCGAGGAGCTGTCGCGCTATGCCGTGGACCCGTCGTCGGGCGGCGGGCTGCAGAGCGTCGACTATTTCGTGCTGCAGCTCCTCAACCGGCAGATTCCCGCGCTGAAACATTTTCAGCGCTCCGCCTACGTGCATCCGGAACGGCTCTACGACGAGCTGCTGCGGCTCGCCGGCGAGCTCGCCACGTTCGCCACCGCCGAGCGGCGCGCGCGCGAATACCCGGCCTATGATCACGACGACCTGGAGAACGTGTTCGCGCCGCTCATTCGCGACATCCAGGATTTCCTCAGTGCGCAGCTCGGCCGGCGCGCGATCCGCCTGCAGATCATCGAGCGGGCACAGAATGCCTTCGTGTCGCCGATCCGCGACCGCTCGCTGTTCCGCAACGCCACGCTCGTGCTCGAAGTGGCGGCGCGGCGGCCGCTGATCGAAATCCAGAATCAATTCCCGCACCTGTTCAAGGTCGGGCCGAACACAAAGATGAACGAGATCGTGCACGCGCACCTGCCCGGCGTGCCGCTCGTGCATCTGCCGACGCCGCCGCCGCACATCCGCGCGATCACCGACCACGTCTATTTCTATCTCGATCGCAAGTCGCCGCTGTGGCCGGAATTCAGCACGGCGGGCTCGATCGGCATGCACTTCTCCGGCGATTGGCCGGATCTCGAACTCGAACTGTGGGCTGTCCTGGAAGACCGACGATGACCGACAACAATCGGCCGGGCAATCCGTTCGGCCGCGGCGACAGGACGATCATCCGTCCCAATCCGGGAGGCAGGTTGCCGCCGCCGCCCACGCCTTCGCCTGTCCCGCCGCCGGCCGCAGCCCCACCACCAGCATACCCCGGGGCACCGTCGCCGTCCTATCCGGCGCCACCGCCGGCCGCGCAACCCTACCCGGCGGCGCCCGGATTCCAGCCGGGCAGCCTGCCGCCATCCAGCCATCCTACGCCGCCGCCGCCACCGCCGCCGGTTCATCCGTCGACCTACGCGCCGCCGCCGACCACGCACGCGACCGAGGACTGGATTTCGACCCCGGCGCAGCCTGCCGCGCCGCCCCAGGCATACCGCGCTCCCGTCTTGCGGGTGGACGAACTGGTCGCGCCCAACTCCAATCCGATCATGCGCGCCGCCGGCCCGCTGCTGCAGCTACTCGGCCGCCTGCGCGTGGCGCTCCTGCGCGCGTCGTTCGCCAGCCTGATGGGTCAGGTCGCTGAGGCAATCGAATTTTTTGAGAAGGACATCCGGTCGGCCGGCATCTCGGAGCAGCAAGCCAACAGCGCGAAATACGTGCTCTGCGCCACCGCCGACGATATCGTCCAGCACATTCCCACCGACGACCGCCACGTATGGACGCAATACAGCATGCTCAGCCGGTTCTTCGGCGAGCGCATCGGCGGCGTGCGGTTCTTCGAGATTCTCGACCACACCAAGCAGGATCCCCTGGTCAACTATCCGCTGCTCGAGCTGCAGCACGCCTGCCTGGCGCTCGGCTTCCAGGGGCAGTACCGCGCGATGCCCGCCGGGCAGGTCACGCTCGGGCAGATTCAGCGCAACGTTTACGAAATCCTGCGGCGCGTGCGGCCGAAGGTCGCCCGCGACCTGTCTCCGCGCTGGCAAGGGCAAGCCTTGGCGGCGATCGGCAGCCGTCTGCGTGTCCCGGTGTGGGTGGTCGCGGCAGTCGTGGCCGCTCTCCTGTTCGCACTGTTTGTCATCCTGCGCATCCTGCTCAGCGGCGACACCGAGAACGCCGCTGCCATGACGATGACACTGCATGAGCCCGGCATCGTCGACATCAAGCGCAAGGTGATCGCGCCGCCGCCGCCCCCACCGCCGCCGCCGCAGCCGCCGCCACGGATCGACGCCTGCGTGGACGCCATCCCGACGCCGAACATGATCGTGCTCCGGCTGTGCGACAGCATCACGTTCGAGCCCGGCCAGGCGGTCGTGAAGGACACGTTCAAGCCGGTGGCCGCCAAGATCGTCGCCTATCTGAACGACCAGCCCGGCAAGATCAGGATCGTCGGCCACACCGACAGCACGCCGATCAAGAACGTGCGCTTCCCGTCCAACTGGCATCTCTCCGTGGAGCGGGCCAAGGCGGTTGCCGCATTGCTCCAGGCCGGCCTGAAGGATGCCGGGCGAACCGAAGTCGACGGCAAGGGTCCCGACGTCCCGATTGCCAGCAACGACACCGCGGAGGGCCGCGCCAAGAACCGCCGCGTCGAGGTGATGATCGCGCGCAATCCCTGACGCCGGAACGCAAAAGGATCGGCCACGAGATGCTGCTCAAAGACATCCTCCGCATCGTCCTGTACGGCGTCGGGCTGGGTTCGCTGGCGGCGCTCGTTTATTTCGCCGGCCCACTCATCTCGATCGGCGGCTATCAGCCGCTGGAAAATATTATCGTTCGCCAGATCGTCATTCTTCTGCTCGTGACCGGCGCCGCCTCGCTCGGCGGCTTCAAGCTGTGGAACCGGATCAAGAGCGGCCAGCTCCTCGCCAAGGGCATCAGCGGCGAAGACGCCAAGGACGAAAGCGACACCGCCGTCCTCAAGGACAAGATGAAGGATGCGCTCGCCACGCTGAAATCGGCAAGTGGCGGCAAGAAGGATTACCTGTACGATCTGCCGTGGTACCTGCTCATCGGACCGCCCGGCGCCGGCAAGACCACGGCGTTGATCAATTCCGGCCTGAAATTTCCCCTCGCGCGCGGCGCCACGCCGGCGGCCATCGCCGGCGTCGGCGGCACCCGCTACTGCGACTGGTGGTTCACCGAAGACGCCGTGCTCATCGATACGGCCGGGCGCTACACCACGCAGGACTCCGACGCCAAGGCCGACAAGCAGAGCTGGCTGTCGTTCCTCGACCTGTTGAAGAAGAACCGGCCGCGCCAGCCGATCAACGGTGTCATCGTGGCGATCAGCCTGGAGGATATCCTCACGTTGAGCTCCGCCGATCTGGCGGCGCATGCCAATGCGGTGCGCGAGCGCCTGCTCGAGCTGCACGACCGGCTGAAAGTCGATTTCCCCGTCTATGCGCTGTTCACCAAGGCCGACCTCGTCGCCGGCTTCATCGAATTCTTCGGCTTTCTCGGCGATGCCGGCCGCAAGCAGGTTTGGGGCGCCACCTTCCAAACCGCCGACAAGACCCGCAACATGATCGGCGAAGTGCCGGTGGAGTTCGATCTCCTGCTTGAGCGCCTCAACGAGGAGACGCTCGACCGCCTGCAGGACGAACCGGCGCCCGACACCCGCGTCCTGCTGTTCGGCTTTCCCACGCAGATGGCGCGGCTCAGGCAGGCGATCCACGATTTCCTCAACCTGATTTTCGAGCCCAGCCGCTATCACGCCAATGCGACCTTGCGCGGCTTCTACTTCACGTCCGGCACCCAGCAGGGCAGCCCGATCGACCAACTGATCGGATCGCTGGTGAAGACATTCGGCGCCGAGCAGGTCGCGGCGGCGTCCTATTCGGGTCTCGGCAAGAGCTTTTTCCTCCACGACCTGATCCGCAAGGTCATCATCGGCGAAGCCGCGTGGGTGTCGACCGACCGCGCCGCCGTGCGCCGCGCGTTCATCATCAAGGCGGCGGCGTTCGCCACCATCGCCACCCTCGCGATCGGCCTGACGACGGCCTGGCTGGTCAGCTACAGCCGCAACAGCAGCCTGATCACCCAGACCCAGGCATCCGACAACGAATACATCGACGCCGCCGGACCGTACGCCAAGGAGCTCGTGGTCGGCGACCGCGATCTGCACAAGATCGTCCCGCTCCTGCACCGGCTCCGCCACATGCCGGCCGGCTACGCACAGCGCGACGTGGCGACGCCGGTTGCCGCCACCTTCGGCCTGAGCCAGCGCGAGCGCCTGCAATCGGCCGCCGAGAGCGCCTACCATCTCGGCCTGGAAAAGCTGTTCCGCCCGCGGCTGATCTTCCGCCTGGAAGAGGTGCTCGATGCCAACATGCAGAATCCCGGCTTCGTCTACGAGGCCCTGAAGGTCTACATGATGCTGGGCGGCCTGCATCCGACCGACCGCAACCTCGTGCTGTCGTGGATGCAGCAGGATTGGGCCGACAACCTCTATCCCGGCGCCGGCAATGCGGCGGGGCGCAAGGCGCTCGAGGAGCATCTCCTGTCGATGCTCGATCTCGAGCAGGGGCAGCCGCTGTTCATCGAGCTCGACGGTCGGCTGGTGGCGGAAGCCCAGAAGACGCTGGCCCGCCTGAGCATCGCGCAGCGCGCCTATGAGCTGCTCAAATCCCAGGCGCGCGGGTCCGGCAGTGGCGACTGGACCGTTTCGCGCAAAGGCGGTCCCGACGTCGAGACGGTGTTCGAGGCCGCGGGGCGACAGCCGCTGGATACGATCCGCGTTCCGGAATTCTTCACCTACGCGGGATTCCATCGCTCGTTGATCGGGCAACTGGGCGGTCTGGCCGAGCAGCTGCGCAACGAGCGCTGGGTGCTCGGCGAGATCGGCGAGCAGAGCGCGCTGTCGTCGCAGTACGACAGCCTGGCGGATGACCTGCTCGACCTCTACGGGCGCGACTTCGTGACGGCTTGGCGCGAGGCGCTGAGCAAGCTGCAGATGAAGAAGGTGTCCGCCGACAAGCCGAAATATGCGGTGCTGGGCGCGCTGGCGGCGCCCACGTCGCCACTGCGGCAGATCATGGAGTCGATCCGCGAAGAGACGCAGCTGACCCGGGAGCGCCCGAATGCTGGCGCCGCGGCGGGCGGCGGGGCCGCCGCAGCCGCGCAGCCGACACCGCGTCCGGCGCTGCTCAAATCGGGGGATCGCGCGCCCGGCGCGGCCATCGAACAGGCGTTCAAGGCCTATCATCAGGCGGTCGAGGGCGACACCGGGCGCCGGCCGATCGACGAGGTCGTCTCCAACCTGCGCGAGATTTCCTACAATCTGGTTCTGGCGGCGACCAACCCGGCGCAACGCGCGCAAGCCAATACGGTGTTGCAGAACCAAGTCGCGTCCCTGCGCACGAACGCGGCGCGGCTACCGCCGCCATTTTCCGACATGATGCGCAGCGCCGTCGGCGAGTTCGAGGGCGACGTCGCCGCCTCCACGGCGGGACAGATTCTGGTGGCGCTGCGCGACCAGGTCATTCCCGCCTGCCAGCAGACCATCACCAACCGCTATCCGTTCACGCGCGGCAGCGACCGCGAGGTCCCGCTGGCGGATTTTGCCCGGCTGTTCAGCCCCAACGGCATTATCGACGGCTTCTTCAAGCAGTATCTCGCACCCTATGCCGACACGTCGAAGGCCCAATGGACATGGCGCACCGACAGCGCGGTGGCGCGCTCGTTCTCGCCCGGGGCGATCCGTGACTTCCAAAAGGCTGCAGAAATCCGCGATGCCTATTTCCAGAGCGGCGGCAACCTGCCGATGGTCTCGCTCGCCGTGAAGCCGAGCGCGATCGCAGGACCGAATGCGACCGCCAAGTTCGAGATCGGCGGCACGGCCGTGACGAGCCCGACGGCACCGGCACCCGCATTCCCCGGGCAGCCGGCGCCGCCCGCGCCTCCGGCATCTCCGGTCACGGTGCAATGGCCGGGGCCGTCGCCGCGTGCCGCCATCGTCGTTCAGACCGATACCAATGTGCCGCCGTCCGTGCTCGAGCGCAACGGACCCTGGTCGATGTTCCGCATCCTCGAAGCCGGCTCGCTGCAGGTGCGCGGCGAGACCGCCAGCACGACCTTCATCGTCGGCGGACGCGAGCTGCAATATCAGCTCACCAGCGCGTCGACGCGAAACCCGTTGAATGTCGCGGCCCTGCGCGAGTTCCGCTGCCCGACAGGAATCTAGGCGCTATGCGATGCGGGTTGTTCGGAAAGCTGCCGGCGAAGCGGGACTTCATCGCGCTGTTTGCGCCGCGCGAGTTTCTCGACGCATGGGAGCCGTGGATGCAGAGCGGCATCTCGGCCAGCCGCGAAACGCTCGCGGGCGCGTGGCAGAAAGCATTCCTCACGGCACCGATCTGGCGTTTCTGGCTCGGCGCTGAGGTCTGCGGCCGAACCGTGCTCGGCGCCTTCATGTCGTCGCTGGATGGGCTCGGCCGCTATTACCCGCTGACCGTCTTTGGCTATGCCGACCAGAATGCCGCGATCCCACCGCCTGACCTCGATCCGCAGGACGGCTGGTTCACGGCGGCGGAAGAATTTTTGTTGCGCACGCTTGAGGCGAACATTGCGTTCGAAACGGTGACGCAGGCCCTGGACGGGCTCGCGGTTCCGGTGCAGGAGTTTTCCGACGCGCCGCCGCAGCCGCTGAGGAGCCTGGCGCCCGGCGCCATGGCGGCGGCGGTCGAGGGCCGAAGTCATGCCGACGTCTTCTCGGACTTGCGCGCGGCCAATCACGCCAGCACCTATGCGGCGGCGAGCGCCTGGTGGACTCTCGGCGGCGCCGACTTCAAGCCGCTCGCCTTCACCTCGCGGGGCATGCCGAGCCCGTTCCTGTTCGCCACCATGCTCAGTGGCCGTCCCGATTCCGCGGTGGCCGTCAGCGGTCATGCCGAGCCATGATGGAGAATACGGCATGACGTTCGATATCGGCTCGGCCAGCCACGTCGGCAAAGTGCGGCAGCGCAACGAGGACAGCTACGTGGTCCGGCCGGATGCCGGCCTGTGGGCCGTCTCCGACGGCATGGGTGGACACGAAGACGGCCACGTGGCGAGCCAGATCGTGATCGAGGAATTGCGCTCGGTCGGGATTCCGCGCTCCGCTACCGACCTCCTGGAGGACTGCGAGAACCACATCGCGACCGCCAACCGGCGGCTGAAGGAGATCGGCTGCGCACGCGGCGTCATCGTCGGCGCCACGCTGGCGTTGCTGCTCGCGTTCGAGGATTACTACGCCTGCGTCTGGGCCGGCGACAGCCGTATCTATGTCGTGCGCGACGGAAAAATTCTCCAGTTGTCGCAGGATCACACCGAGCTCGAGGAGCTGTTGGTCAAGGGCGTGGTCACGCGCGAAGAGGCAAAGACATGGCGCGCCGCCAATGCGCTGACGCGGGCGATCGGCGCAACCGACGACGTCGAACTGGAGATCACCAGCGGGCCGCTGCTGGCCGGCGACGCCTTCGTGATCTGCAGCGACGGGCTCACGCGGCATGTGACCGACGAGGAAATTCTTCAGCACGTCGACAAGGCCATGAGCCAGGAGGCGTGCGACCGGCTGGTGGCGCTCACCCTGGAGCGTGGCGCAACCGACAACGTCACGTTGATCGTGGTTCGCCGTCAACCCGACCTGGCGCCACGCGTCACCTCGTTCGGCTTTGACGATCCGGGAGGATCGGCATGAGCTGGAGCGATACGCAGCCGCGCTCGGGTCGCGTTTCTGCCGGCACGCGGCTCAACGGCATTTACGAGATCGAGCGTCAGATCGGCGCCGGGGGCATGGGCGAGGTTTACAAGGGCCATGCCATCCAGACCGGAGATCCGGTCGCCATCAAGATGATGCTCGGCGAGCTCGTCGAGAACGAATCCGCCCTCGCGCTGTTCCGCAAGGAGGCTTCGGCCCTGCATTACCTGCAGCACGAGGCCATCGTCCGCTACTACGTCTTTACCGTCGAGCCGGTGCTGCAGCGTCCCTATCTGGCCATGGAATTCGTCGACGGCCGCTCGCTACACGACATCCTGCAGGAGGCGCCGTTGCCGTTCGAGGCCGTGCGGGCGCTGATGCAGCGCTTGGCCTCCGGCCTGCAGGCCGCGCACGACCGCGGCATCATTCACCGCGACGTCTCGCCCGACAACATCATCATTCCGGACGGCGATGTCCGGCGCGCGAAAATCATCGATTTCGGCATCGCACGCTCGACCCATCTCGGCCAAGCGACCGTGATCGGCAGCGGCTTTGCCGGAAAATACAATTATGTGTCGCCGGAGCAGCTCGGCCTGTTCGGCGGCGAGGTGACGGGCCAGTCGGACATCTACAGCTTAGGCCTCGTGCTGTACGAGGCGCTGACCGGCCGGCCCATCGACATGGGCGGCAGCCAGGTCGACATCGTCGAGAAACGCCGAAGAGTGCCGGACCTCGGCGCCGTCGACATGCGCTTCCGCCCGCTGCTGGAGCGCATGTTGCGGCCGAATCCCAAGGATCGGCCGGAATCCATGACGGCGGTGGCGACGTGGCCACTCGGATCGTCGCAACGGCGGTTCGGCCTCGGCGTATTGCCAAGTTCATCGGCCGAGCCGTCGTCGGAGGTACCGGGCGGGCGGCCGACCTGGCACTATGCGGCCGCCGCAGTCCTGCTGGTGGCCATCGTCGGCAGCGGCGCTTTCGCCACCTATCGCTACGCGACGCGACCGGCGGAACCCGCCTTGCCGCCCGATCCCTCCTTCGACTCCGGGGGCGGCTCGACACAACCGGCCGCCGCCAACCGCACCGAGAGGATCAAGCAATTCGTCGAGCAATACGACGGCGGCGAGTGCTTCTTCGTGACGCCCCTGGCCATCGGCGAGAGCGCGGCGACGCTGGAAGGGTTCGGCGCGTCGACGCGCCCGTTCGAGGCGCTCGATTCCGCCTTCCGGCGCGATCAGGGTTTTGAGCCGTCGATCGGCGTGCGCCAAGTCACGCCGGCGCAATGCCCGGCCATCACGTTCCTCAATCGGCTGCGCGGCGAGCGGGCCCGCGCCCCGCGCCTGCAGATCGACAGCGTCCGCGTGCAAAACGGCGAAACGCTCAGCGGCGCCATCGAAGGTGTCGACAACCGTAATGTCGAACTGGTGATCGTGTCGGACGGTGGAACCGTACAGAATATCTCGCAGCTGCTGAAACCCGGGATCGATGGCAAGACCTTCAGCATCGGCATGCGACGCGGCGGCCTCTCAGGCTCGCAACCCCAGCTCCTGGTCGCCGTGGCGACGCCGAGGCCCCTGGAGTCGCTGCGCCCGGCCGGCCCGCGCGAAGCCGGGCAATTTTTCACCAGCGTGCTCGCCGAGGCGGCAAGGAGCGGGCAAGGAATCAGTGCCGCCGCCCGCTACTTCAAGCTCGAGCAGTGATGCGTTCCGCCCGGCTCACTAGTGCGTCGGTCAGAAACGTCCGACGATCAGGATCTTGAGATCCTTGTCGGGGGTGAAATCCTTCGCGGTCACTTCGGTCGCTGTGGGCGAGATCGGCTTCATGTTCGGGGCGCAGAAGCTGACCAGCCGCTCCGGCTTCTGTCGATCGACCACGAGCCTGAAATCCTTGATCGGCCCGGCCCAGTTCGCGCCGGTCTTGAGCCGATAGGCGATGCGCCGTTCCTGCACCTTGGCCGTGTTGGCTTCGGCCCCGCCCGCCACCTTGTCGAGCGCAGCGAGGAAAGCCGCGTCGACGCAGTACTCGGTGCGGTAGCGCTCGATCTCTTTTTCCATCCCTTTGTTCTGCCGCAGCTTCCTGCGCAGGACCGTGTCCTGGCTCAAGCCCACGCTGGGACGGTAGCGATGCTCGACCACGGTGACCCGATTGGGCTCAAACGTCTGCTGGCGCACCGCGGCTGTCTTCACCGTCCAGGTGCCCTCGTAGATCGGCTTGCCCTGGTCGGTGGTGCCGGCTTGCGCCAGCAATCCCTCGTTGATCATGCGGTCGCGCGTGGCTTGCGGCAGTTCAGCCAATCGGGCCTGCTGCGCGCCCAGCGGCAGCAGCGGCACGCCGAGCCCACGCAGCGTGGCGCTGACGTCCTTGGTGCCGAGGACGGCGCGCTGATTAATGTTTAATTTAATCGGCTTGCCGTCGATCTTGGTTTCAAATCCGACGAAGTTGACGGTATCGTTGGTGGGAATTGCGTAGGTCTCGGCGTCCGCGAGCTCGATATCCGGGAGCGGAAAGGCCACCGTGATGTTGACCGGGTTGGCGGCGTTGTTGCGAAACGTGTAGCGCACCGTGACCAGATCGGGCGAGATCATGAGATCTTCCGATTCCATGGAGATTTCGGCTGATCGCGTGAATGTGAGCCCGCCCACCGAGAGCTCGGCCGCCGAATCGTTCGCGCGGGCCCCCGGGGAGGCGGCAAGGACGAGAAAAAACGATGCGATAGCGAACGATTTGGCCTGCCCCGGCGCCATTTAAGGACTCCCAAAATTTTGAACTAATCGGGGGTTTGTCGACACTGACGATGACAAAGTTCAAAAATGACCGCCCGTCCGGCGCCCAGGCAAGCACCACGCCGGATCCGGCGAGGTCGCACCGGGCGGCGGCTGGAGCATAGATGTCGCGTTTCTGCAGCAGATCGGGACGGCGGAGTTCCGGGCGCCCCTCATGGGGCAGCCGGCCCTTCTTCCTCGTCCTCATAGCGGAAGAGTTCGCCCCAGTCGGCTTGCCACACGCCGTCCGGGTCCATGACCACGATGGGAACCTTCATCTCGTTGGCCAGGCGAATGGCGGAACGGAACGAGTCGAGCGCGGACATGCGGCCGCTGACCTGATCTTCCGCAAGCCGGCCACCGCTGGCGCTGGCCGGAAAAATGACGGTGCCGGCGTCGCGATCGCCGTTCCTGGTGAGCGAAAGCGTGATCGCGTCGGCCTGAGCCTCGTCGACCTGTTCGAATCTGTTGCGTGCCATTCGAAATCCCTCCGCACCGAACGTCATAGCACGAAGCGCCGCTGCATTGCGACGTGCGCGTTCGCTGGCAGCGACCGCATAGCGTGGCGCTATGGCGTGATGAGTGTGGACAGGACGGCGCCATGTGACGCATGGCGCCGCACGGAATTGCCTGCGTTAGTAGGCGCCACCCGGAGGCTGCCATGATCCGCCTGTCGCGCAGCTTGTGTCTGGTCGCGTGCCTGTCGGCATGGTCCGGTGCCGCCGCTGCCGACACCGTCGTCCGGCGGTTTTCCGGCGGCACTGACCAGGACGCCGTCGGCATTATCGACGCCAGCCAGGATACCGAGATCACCGGCCCGCAGGCGCTGACCGCCGGCGAAAACGGCGACCTCTTTCTGCTCGACCAGGTCAACAACCGCATTTTGCGCTTCGACCCGAAAAATTCTGGCGTGGAGCCGCGCATTCTCGTCCTCCCCCAGGACGTCGAGCCGACCGATCTGGTGGTGCGAAAGAACGAGATCCTGGTGTGGGACGGCTCGGTGCGGGCGCTGCAGGCGAGCGGCGCGGACGACACCTCGACGCGCGGCCTGGAGGAAGTGAGCACGCGCGCCGGGGAGGATGATTTCACCCTCTCGACCTTCGCCCAGATGGGCTCCGCGCGGCCGGCCGACCCCACCGAACTCCTGGATCCCAACACGCGCGCCATCGCCCGCAACAAGGAGCGCAGCCGCTCCCGCCAGTACATCGCGTCGCGCGGCGCCGGCTCGGTGATTGCCGACGTGATCCCGGACAAGAAGGAATCGAGCGTGCGCATCGAAGTGCGGCGCCAGGGCGAGACCGATACCCTGGCGCGGCTGCAGCTCACCGTGCGTGATCGCCTCGGTGCCGTCGAGTTCCTCGAGATCGACGATAACGGCCGCATGTTCGTGCTGGCCGAGAACGTTCCGGCCTATGCCACTGGCGCAGCGGCGTTCGTCGCACGCTACTCGCCGGCCGGGGCGCTGGAAGGCATCTACGAGCTTCCGCTGAACAACCAGACCCCGCTGTCGCGTCGCTTCGTGACGGTGTCGGGCAGCGGCGACGTCTATTTCCTGCGCACGCAGCGCAGCGAAGTCGACGTGATCGCGGTCGGATTTCGCGCGCTGAAGAACGCCAAGGTGATCGCCGTCGGAGTCCCGGCGACGCCGGCGTTCACCTTCAGCGGGAAAGAGCCACTCGCCGCCGTGCGCCCCCTCAGCCGGCAGCAGGTCGTCGACAACGCATTCGCCTTCGAGGGCGTCCAATGGCAGGTCACCCCGAGCGCCTACGGCCGCGATCCCGACACGACTTGCACCGGGTTCAATCGCATTCGCCGCCCCGGCTATCTACATGGCAAGCTTGGCCAGCAGGTGCGCGGCGTGCCCTATTGCTGGGGCTGCCACGGCTCGCTTGCGCAGATCGGCGCAAAGCTCAACCGCGGCGTGCTCGCCGGCAATGTCTGCACCCGCAACGACCCGCGCACCGACGTGACCGGGGTCGATTGCTCGGCCTTCGTCAGTGCCGCCTGGGGTCTTGCCACCCACTTCACCACCGCCGCCATACCGGCGATCACAACCCGGGTCTCCAACGTCTGGGACATGCGCGCCGGCGATGCGCTCAACAAGCCGCATTCGCACGTCATGCTGTTCCTGCGCTTCACACCCGATCGCAAGGCTGAGGTGATGGAGGCATCGCCCGGCGCCTGCAACGGCCGCGTGTGCCGCAATGTCTACCCGATCGCCTCGTTGCTCGCCCGCGGTTACACACCGGTGCGCTTCCGCGCGCTCGCCGAGGATGCACCGCAGGTGGCGCAGGCGCGGGTCACGAACCCAGAACAGTCGAGCGCCAAGAAGAAGCCGCAGCGCCGCTGAGACCGGCCAAGGCCGATCACGTCTTGGTAAACTGTGGCCGCCGAGTGCCTTCCCCCGGCGTGAACTTTTGGCCGGTTGTGGGCACTCAGTCAGTATGGAACGACGCAGCGAGAGGGGCTGAAAGCCGTGTTTTCCCGTTTGGTCCGGGGCATGTTCGGATGTGGTTCGCAGTCCGCCGATAGCGAGGAGCTATCGCGCAAGCGCAGGTCGATTCTGGCAGTCGCCGCGCTGGCACTCGGTCTCTTCGCTGGATGGCTCCATCCGGCCGCAGCCGAAGACTGCAAGTCGCTGATCGACCAGTTCAATCGCACCGTGGAGGCCGGCCTCGATACCGACGCTCAGGCGTTCGTCGACAGGATCGCGACCAGCGCCGAGTGCGGCGGCTACCAGGTTCCGGCACAGAAGCGGCTGGCGGCCCTGCGCCTGAGCGTCGCGCAGGCCCTGATGGCGCGCGGCCGCCCGGTGATGGACTACGACCGCCTGCTTGCGGCAGCGGAATCCCCGGAAGTCTTGTGGCAGGCATCGGCGACCCTGGGCGAGGTCCGTTTCGGCGAGCGCCGGTTTGCCGAAGCGGCGCAGGCCTACGACCGCGCCATTGAAATCGTCAAGAACGAGACGCTCAGCCCAGTCACACCATCCAAATTCGAGATCCAAGGCCTGTTCGACCGCGCCGCCGAGGCTCGGCTGCTGTCCGCCAACGGGCTCGCGGCCAACGGCCAGGCCCAGTTCGTGCCGACCGCCAAGGATCATCGCGACGGCTCGGTGGGCGGTTTCTATTCCCGCTCGGTACGTGGCATTCTCCCGCGTGCGATTCCGGTGCCGATCACCTTCGACTATCGCAAGGCGAGCTTGACCAATGTGGGCGAACAGGCGGCGCGCGAGCTCGTGGACGTGCTGCGGCAGCAGCGTCCCGCGCGCATCGTTCTGGTCGGACATACGGACGTCCGCGGCACCGCCGAGTTCAACATGAAGCTGTCGCGCGAGCGCGCCGAGACGATTGCGGCTTTCGTGCGCCAAAGCGGCTTGGATATTCCCGTCGAGACTGTTGGCAAGGGCGCCACCGAGCCCAAGCAGCTGGCCGACACATCGGGTCTCAGCCAGGAAGACATCTATGCGCTCAACCGGCGAGTTGAGTGGCAGCGCAGCAACTAGTGGGGGATGGCAATGCGGTTTACCCGGTGGGGGCTCCTGTCATGGTGTGCGGCGGGGCTGGTGGCCCTCGGCATTTCCGGTCTCGACGCCGCGGCAGCGGCGCCGCTGCTGCGCGGGCCCGACGGCGGCGAGGTGCGTGCGCTCATCATCGGCGTCGATGCCTACCAGAATGTCCGCCCGCTCAAAGGCGCGGTCGCCGACGCCCGCGATATAGAGTCGGCCCTGCGCCGCATGGGCACGCGCGACGTCACTGCCCTGATCGATGCCCAGGCCGACCGTGCCTCGATCCTGCGCGAGATCGGCGCACTGGTGCAGCGCACGAATTCCGGCGACATGGTCGTACTCTCCATCGCAGGCCACGGCGCCCAGGAGCCGGAACGCGTGAAAGGCTCGCAGCCGGACGGGCTCGATGACGTCTTCCTGCTGCCGGGCTTCGACACGTCCCCGACCGGATCGCAACAGCGCATCCTCGGCAAGGAGTTCCACCACTTCATCAAGCAACTGGAATTGCGTGGCGCCCAGGTTGTGTTCGTTGCCGACAGCTGCCATGGCGGCGGCATGGCCCGCTCGATCGACCCGCGCAGCGAAGAGATGAGCTACCGCCAGGTCGCGAGCTACCGCGTGCCGGTGGATCTGCTGCAGCCGGTCACGACCAAGTCGGAAGAATTCATGACCGAACTGGATTTCGATCGTACGGCGTTCCTGGCCGCGGTCGATCGCAAGACCAAGGCCCCCGAGGTGCGCATCCCTGGCGTCGAGGGGCTGCGCGGCGCGCTGAGCTATGCGGTGGCGCGCGCGGTCGAGGGGCAGGCTGATACCGACGGCGACGGCAAGATCACCGTGAAGGAGCTGTTCACGCATGTCCGGCAGGTGGTCTATCAGCTGTCCGAGCAGCGGCAGAACATCGTGACGCTCACGTCGCCAGGCCGCGACATTGAACGCGATGTCGCATTTCAGGTGACGCGCGGCATCCAGCTGGTCGACATGAGCGATGTGTCACGCAAGCCTTCCACGCTCGTGTCCGAACGGACCGCGGAGGCCGCATCGGCCGCGCCCAAGATCGAGGTGCCGGCCAGCGGGCGCGCGCAACGACCGGTGCGCCTTGCGGCGTTGGACGGCCAGAGCAGCCATTTCCGCGGCCTCACGCGGCGCGAAGCGCCGTTCGAGATCGTCCAGCCGGTGGACTATCCGGACATCATCTGGGATCCGAAGTCGCGTGACGTGCTCGCGTGGGGTGACGTCATCGCCTACAAGATCGACAAGGGCGAGCTTGCGAGCGTGATCGACCGGGCCGCGGCCGTTCGCGACCTGAAGCAGATCGCCACCCGCACGCCGCAGGCGATCAGGATGATGCCGGACGACCGCCTGCAGCGGCGGAATACGGTCGTTCAGGTCCAGGTCTCGGAGCTGACGGACCGCGCGTTAATCCTGTTCAACATCACCGGCGACGGCACGGTGCAACTCCTGTACCCTCTCAACGCCGATCCGCGGCTGATCGACAAGGCGGAGTTCAGCCTCACGGTGCGTGTACGCGAGCCGTTCGGCGCCGATCAGATCATCGCTGTGACGTCGGGGCAGCGGATGAACGCACTGGAGGAGGCGCTGACGCAGCTCAACGGACGGCGCGCCGCCGGCCAAGCCATCGCCATGATGCAGAAATTTGCCCCGGGCGATGCTCGGATCGGAGCCACCAGCCTGTTCACTGCACCTTGAGGCAGCCATGCGGCGCCCGACCAGCCTCCTACTCCTCCTCGGCCCCGTGGCGGTGGCTGGGGCGCTTGCCGCCGGCATTCCGTCTTCGGGGCGCGCCGAGGGCAAGTCGCGTGGCGTCACCATCCTGGACGCACCTACTCCCGGCCCATCCACGAGCCCACAGGCGCCGGCCGAAGCCCCGGCTCCCCTGCCCACCCCCGGCACGGGCCTGCCGCCGGGCCCACGCTTGAACGCACCTGCGAGCCTGCCGGATGGCGGCATTCCGGCCCAGCCCGGCGCGGGCCTGCCGGCAGTTTCGACCAAAGCCGCCAACCCGGCGGGGCTTTCCCTGGAGATGACGCCGGCTTCTGACATCGCCATCGGGACCAAAGTGTCGTTCCGCATCAGCACCAAGAAAGAAGGCTATCTTGTCCTGCTCGACGTCGACGCGAGCGGCAAGCTGACCCAGATCTATCCTAATCCGATGTCGCTCATGACCGCCTCCGTCGGCCGGCAAAACAGCAACCTGGTGAAACCCGGCAAACCCGTGCTGATTCCCAATCCGACCGATGCGACGGGATTCGAATTCGTCGCTGCGCCCCCCCATGGCACCGCCATGGTTGTGGCTCTCTTGGGCGATCGCCCGGTGCAGGTGATCGACCTGCCCGATATTCCGGGTGATCTTCTCGGCCAGGTGGATGCCTTGGGCCATCTGAGCAGCCTGGCCCAGGAACTGAGGATTCCGAGCGGCGAGAGCGGCCAACTGCAGCCGATCAAGTGGTCGCTCGATGCGAAATTCTATTCCATTCGGTGATGATTCAGGGCTTCGATGGGCGGCGCGAGGGCGGAACGAGAAGGCAATGGATTGTGTGACTTGCCGCACAGAGCGACACTGCCTTGGCACGTTAAGGGTGGTTGATAAAAGCGGCAATTGGGGTGCGTCATGTCCGGATCCTGCAAATCCCGTGGGTTGAACCTCGGGGTTGCCATAGCCGACCCATGTCAGAGTCGAGTTCCGGTCCAGTGGACGGCAGGCATGCGCGCAAAGCTTCTGGTTCTGATTGCTGCGATTTTGGCCCTTCCGGCCTTCCTCGGCGCCGCCCCGGCGGCCGCCCAGCAGAAGCGGGTCGCCCTCGTCATCGGCAACTCGGCCTATCAGAACGTCGCCAAGCTCGCCAATCCGGCCAGGGACTCGGCCGCGATCGCCAAGATGTTCAAGGACGTTGGGTTCAATTCGGTAACGATACGACAGGATCTCGGCGTCGTGGATTTCAAGCGCGCACTGCGCGATTTCGCCGATGCGGCGCAGGATGCCGACGTTGCAGTCGTCTATTACGCCGGCCACGGCATCCAGGTCGGCGACATGAACTACATGATTCCGGTCGACGCGCGGCTGGCGACCGAGATCGACGCCCAGGACGAAGCCGTTTCGCTCGACCGCATCCTGATGACGCTGCAGTCGGCCAAGCGGTTGCGCCTGGTGCTGCTCGACGCGTGCCGCGACAATCCGTTCCTCAGCCGTATGAAAGTGTCGTCGGCGACCCGGGCGGTCACGCGCGGGCTGGCGCGCGTCGAGCCCGAGAACAACAGCCTCGTCGCTTATGCGGCCAAGAACGGACAGATCGCCCGGGACGGCACCGGCGAGCACAGCCCGTTCACCGCGGCCCTCCTCAAGCATATGCCGGTGCCGGGGCTCGACGTCCGCCTCGCCCTCGGGCGGGTGCGCGACGACGTCCTCGAGAGCACCGGCAACAGGCAGGAACCGTTCGTCTACGGTTCGCTCGGCGGCGATGCGGTCTCGCTCGCGCCCGTTACGGCCGCGCCGAAACTCGAAGCGGCAGCGTCAAGCGTGAAGGAGGATTACACGCTGGCCGAGCGGATCGGCACCAAACAGGCCTGGGAGGCGTTCCTCGCCAGCCACAAGGACGGCCTCTATGCCGAGCTCGCGCGTGCGCAGCTTGCCAAGCTCATGCCGGTAGAGAGCAGGCCGGCGGCGTCGAGCGAGAGCAGCAAGCCGCAGGCGGCGGCGCCGGCGACGCCCGTTCTCACACCCTCGCCCAAGCCGAGCACGGCGGTCAGCAATGACAGGGCGGACTGGGAGCTGATCAAGACTTCGAGCGATGCCGCCCGGCTGCGCGACTTCATCGCCAGATATCCGTCGTCGCCCTTCGCCGAAATGGCGAAAGGCCGCCTCGCAGGTCTCGAGCGCGCGGCGCGCGAACGGGAGGAGAAGGCGCGCGCCGAGCAGCAGGCGGCATTACGCGCCGAGCAGCAGGCCGCCGCTGCACGCAGCGAGCAGCAGGCCGCCGCGAAGCCGGCGGAGGAGAGCGAGGCCTGCAGCCGCGACCGGCAGAAGCTTGAAATGCTGCGTCCGCACGCGAGCCAGGGCTGGGCGCAGGAAGATCTGAAGCGTCTGGCACAGACGACCAGCTGCGAGCGCATCCGTGCCGAAGCGATCGCCGCTCCCGACCTGCCGCAGCGAACCATCACGGTGCAGCCGTCATCGCAGCAGCCGGCGGCGCAGCAGGCGATCCAGCAGCAGGCCGCGCTGCCGCAGGAGGCTTCGGGCAGTGACCTTAGCGCGGTGGTGTCGGCCATGGCGGAGTTGCGCAAGCTCGGTTGCGTCGCCGGCGGCAAGGACCCGGCCGTGAACGGCGCGTTGATGAGCGCCGTCAGATCCTACCTGGCGCAAAAGGGTCGATCCCCCGATGACATCAAAGTGGTCGAGGCCTTGATCGCCGACCTCAAAGCCGAGAACGACCGGCTCTGCGCGGCCAACGCCAACCAGGCCAACGCCAACCAGACCACCAAGCCCGGCGAGCCGGCGGCGGCAAAGACCATCGAGGGCCAGCGCGGCGCGACGAAGGACGAGCATCGCCGCGCCACCAAGCCGAAGGCCAAACAGCAGCGCCAGCGGTCCGACCGCACGACGCCGTACCCGGCGCCCGGAATGACGTCATACCCGCACCCTGGAATGACGTCATACCCGCACCCTGGAATGACGTCGTTTCCCGCCGGAGCGCAGTCGTACGGCGTGCCACAGCAGATCGTTCCCTATCGATACTCGACCATGTCTGCCGGCGGAGTCGGCAGGTGATTCTGACGGCGCACTGACACGTCGGTTCTGCGCTTACGGCCGCAGCACCGGAATGAACTCGAAGCCTTACGGTTCGGTCATGAAGATGGACTGGCCCCTGATCGGCGCAATGAGCGGCTTGACAGCCTCGGTGCTGTTGCTGGGAGCCGGCGCTGTTGCGATCCTGCGCTCGGGCCCCGACGAGGTGCGAAAAACTCCTCCGCCGGCCCCGGTCCTGCTGTCGTCGTCCCGACGCGTCGAGGCGGCGGCGGCACCCGTTCTTCAGGTTTACGCCAGTTCGGCCAATGCCGGCACCAGCGGCTCGGCGCCGGTGGTTCCGGCGCGCGAACGGCCGGCGCCCGTCTATGAGCTGTTCCCGGCGAGCACGACCTCAAGCGCGCCCCCGCCTGTTGCGGCACTCCGTCCCGCGGCTCCCCCAGAATATAAGTCCCGCATCGTCGCGCCGGTCGTAGCCAAGCCGGCTCCTGTGCCGAAGAAGCCGGCCACGACCTATGCCCTCGCCACGGCCAATCCGGCGGCGCCCAAGCCGCAGGTCAACCCGGAACTGCGCGTCGAGCCGCCCAAGATCGTGGACCACCGCTACGACGGCGTGCTCACCATGGCGGAGATCGCCAGGGTCAAGGCGCGGCTGCGGCTTTCGCCCGACCAGGAGCCGCTGTGGCGGCCGGTGGAAGCCGAATTGCGTAAGGTCGGCCGCATGCAGATGGCGCTGATCGACGCCGGCAGAAAACCCGACGTTCCGCAAAGCGCGTTGCAGCCTCTCGGTCAGGCTGCGATGCCATTGTTCCAAACCTTGCGGCCGGACCAGAAGGAGCAGGTGCGCGTGCTCGCCCGCAAGATGGGCTATGGCAACGTCGCGTCGATGATTTGATGGGCCGGACTGGCGAGCCGTAGCCCGCTGCAACAGGCCCGCCTTCGCCCTTCGGGAATCGGCAACGATGTTGCCAGCGATGCTTGGCTGCAAATCTATTTTCGCCGGACACGGCCCAAATGATCGAGAACTCTGACGCGCCGTCCCGGCGCACCTACGTATTCGTCAATCGAGCGACGGCCCTTGTTATTCTCGATCGTAACAACAACGCGGCGGCTCCCGGCCATGTCGATCGAATAGCGCGCTGTAAGCTCTCGGAAGACTGTCGATGAAGCGCCGTGCTTTCGGCATAGGACTGGTAGCGCATCGCGATATTTGCAAATTGCAGAGGCGAGAAGAGGCGAAACCTTGCCTCCAGTAGATGTTCCGGTCAAGAAATTGACCGTGATGAAGCCTTCAGGGCTTCCGCTGACTTCTTTGAAAATATCCGTTCCATAAACGCCGACCAGCAGACCTACTCCGCTGGCAAGCGAGTCAGCGATATTATGGCTAATCGAGCGAAGCTCGTCGAACTTCATGATAGTTGAGTTTTACTGCCCTCGAGCCCGCGCTGGAATACAGAAAGACTGAATGTGCATGCAGTCCCGGTGAATTAAAGGCGCTTCTTCGCAAAGGCTCGCCCCGACGCGGATTTCAAGTACTTTTCAAATGCAAACGCCTGTCTCTCGTCCGCAAACGCAATATAGGTCTTGATCTCCCACGGACCGTATTTCGAAGTATGCGGAACCTCGCCGGCATTGTGCGAGCGCAGACGCGACCGCAGATCGCGAGTAATACCGACGTAGTAGCGTTCAGGGCACGTGATGCTTCGTAGGATGTAAACGTAAATCATGAGCCCCTCCCAAACATAGCCCGCCTTCGCCCTTCGGCGCGTCAGCCTTCGTGGCCTCGCGGGCAGTTCGCCTGGCTTGCCGAGCCGTAGCTCGCGGCAACAGGCCCGCCTTCGCCCTTCGGGCTTCGGCGCGGCAGCCTTCGCTCGCTGCGCAACCGCCCTGCGGGGCTTGCCGAGCCGTAGCTCGCGCAGCGAGCGAAGGCTGGTGGGCCCGGGAGGACTCGAACCTCCAACCAGACCGTTATGAGCGGCCGGCTCTAACCATTGAGCTACGGGCCCTGAGGCGGGCTTGTTCTCGCTGATTGCGCCTTCCCTGTCGAGGGAGGACATTTGTCGGCCCGGTGCACAGCAGCGGCGGCGCTAAAGCGAGATGACTTTTCTTCGAATCGTCATCTCGCTTTAGCCTATTGTTGGAGCATGATCTTTTCCGAAAACCGGTGCCCACTTTTCGGGATCATGCTCTATCGGCCGAGCGCGGCGAGCAGCGAGCGCGACAGGTGCTCGGCCTGGAACGGTTTTTGGACGATGGGCCGGCCGCGCCAGGTGTCGCTGAGGCCGCGCGCGCCATAGCCAGTTGCGAACACGAACGGGATGTTGCGCTCCACCAGCGCCTGCGCCACCGGGTAGACCTCGTCCCCGGCGATGTTCACGTCGAGCACCGCAGCGTCGGGCTTCGATTGCGCCACCAGGTCGAGCGCCCTGGGCACGCGGTGGGCGGTCCACAAGACCTCGCAGCCCAGGTCCGTCAGCATGTCTTCCAACAGGATGGCTACCAGGGTCTCGTCCTCGACAACGATCACCCGCAATCCCTGCAGCCGCGGATCGGTTTGCGTGGAGAGCTGCACGTCAGTGCGACCGCACGTTGGAGGGATTGAGCGGGATCGTCACCCAATAACGCACTCCTGCGGGATCGAACACGAGCTGCCCTTCGCCGTCGAGCTCGCTGGTGCTGCGCTCGATCAGCCGCGAGCCGAAGCCGCGCCGCTCGGGTGGCGCCACCGGCGGTCCGCCGCTCTCCTGCCAGGTAAGCGTCACGCGGTCGGCGGCCTGGCCGGCGTCGACGTCGCGGCGCTCCACAGTCCACTGCACTTGCACCCTGCCCTCGGGCGTCGACAGCGCCCCGTATTTGGCCGCGTTGGTGGCAAGCTCGTGCACCACCATGCTGAGAGTCAGCGCCGCGCGCGGCGTCAGGGCGACCGCCTCGCCGCGCACCTCCAGCCGTGGCGGATGCAGCCCATAGGGGCCGAGCTGCTGCATCACCACATCGGCGAGATCGGCGCCCTGCCAGCTGCGCCTCGTCAGGAGGTCGTGGGTGCGGCTCAGCGCCACGATGCGGGCCTCGAAGGTGCGGCGAAAGTCATCCGGCGAGGCCGCGTTGCGCAAGGTCTGGGTGGCGAGCGACTGCACCGTCGCGAGCGTGTTCTTGACGCGATGGTTCAGCTCGTCGAGCAGGAGCTTCTGGCGCATCTCCGCCTGCTTGCGCTCGGTGATGTCATGCAGCACGCGAATGCCGTACAGGAAGCGCCCGGTTGCGTCGCGCACCGTGGATGACCGTACGTCGATCCAGATGACCCGGCCGTCCTTGCGGATCAGGCGTTTCTCCACGATATAGCCGGCGCCCTCGCCTTTGGCCTGGTCGCGATAATTGTTGCGATCCCACTCGCGGTCGTCCGGGTGGGTGATGTCGAAGATGGACGTGTTGAGCATCTCTTCGCGGCTGTAGCCGGTGATCGCGCTGGTGGCCTCGTTGGTGCGCAGCACGCGCCCCTCCTCGTCGACCTCGGTGATGCCGATGGCGGCATGGGCGTAGGTCGCGGCAAGGCGCTGCTCGCTCTCGCGCCAGGCATCCTCGACGCGCCGCGCCGCTGTGATGTCCTGCATGCAATTGACCGCCCCGACGATGTGGCCGCTCTCGTCGAACAGCGGCTCGATATGGGCCAGCACCCGGATGCGGCTGCCGTCGTGCCGCTCGACAATGAGCTCGAGATCGCGCACGCCGACGCCGGTTTTCAGCACCTGGGCGACCGGCCTTTCGCTCGGCGGGATAAGCGTACCGTCAGCGCGACAGAGGCGGCGCGCGCCGCCGAAGCGATGGCCGTCCATTTGCGGCGCAATGCCCCACAGCTCTTCCGCCCGCCGGTTGTAGCGCAGCAGTCGCGCGTCGGGCCCGCAGATGAACGTGGCCAGCGGGAACACGTCGATCATCGCCCATGGGTCGGAGTCGCGCCGGGCCTGATCGGTTGAGAGCGCGCCGAGCGATCCGGTTCTGCGAGCCGCCACCATGTCCAGGAATTCTCGGGGCTCCTGTGAATTCCGCCCCTTAGTAGCCCTATCGGCCCATTGTGGCAAAGAGAATGCCCCCGGGGCACCCGCAGCGTGTCGGGTGCGGCACCGATTCCCTCCGGACTCCGCTTGCGTTATGCATCGGTCAAACAGACGCGAATCGGCTCGACCGTAGCCCAGACTGGCCATACCGTGCTGCCCAAGTTCCGCCTCGTCGTCGCAGTCATGGCTCTCCTGGCGCTGACAGCGCTTGGCATCAGCCTGTTTTCGGCGCCGCGCAATAATTCGGTGTTCGCGGTCGGCCTGCGTTCCGCACAGGGATCGCCGGTCGAGCGCGCACTGCCGGAGCCGCCGGACTGGAAACAATTCGTCGCGCTTGCTGCCTTGCGGCGCAGCCAGGAGCTCGATCGCCTGCTCGATCTGCCGGTCTCGCCGGCGCTCGATGCGGTCGAGGCGGATGCCGCAAGCCTGGCAGACCTGGCGGCGCCGGCGCCACCCGACGCGCCGCTTGATTTCGACACGACGGGTGCGATCGACCAGCCGCCGCCGGACGACGCGCCGGTCGTGTTGTCGCTCCCGGAACTGCCGGACATTCCCGACGTCGCATCGTCGTTCCAGCAAGCGCTGGCGCGCGACGCGCTGGAGGCGAACGACACGATCCGCGCCGACCGCGAGCATGCGCGCGTGGCCGCGGCTCCGGCGGCCGAGGCGGCGACGGGCGATGCCGCACCGTCCGTGATCCTGCCCAGCCGCGTTCGCCTGCCGCCGGTCCGGCCGCCGCGGGTCGTTGCGCGCAAGAAGCCGCGCGTCGCGCGCGCCCCGGCGGCGCGGCGGCCGGCCGCCGCCAAGCCGGCGCCGGCCGGCCTGTTCGGACCGCAACCGCGCTGAAGCGCCCCGCCACCGAGCGGCTACATGCGCAGCAGCCGCTTGGCGTTGCCGCTTGCGATCTTCACCTTGTCTTCGTCGGACAGCGGCACGGATTCGAGCCACCGCGTGCCTGGCCCATTGGCAACGAACGGCCAGTCGATGGCGAACAGAATGCGGTCGATGCCCAGCTCCATGACACAGGTCAGCAACGCCGGATTGGAGAAGAAGCCGCTCGTCGTGACGCAGAAGTGGCGGCAGAACACGTCGCGGAAAGTGGCCTCGCGGGTGGCGCCCGGCCGCCCCAGCGCCATGTCGGCGCGCCAGACCAGGAACGGCAGCGTCTCACCGAGATGGCCGAGGATGAAGGTGAGCCGCGGGTATTTTTCGAAGACGCCGCTCAACACCAGGCGAATGGCGAGCGTCGCGGTCTCGACCGTGTAACCCCAGCCGGCGCGCAGGATCTGGGGAAAGTCCTTGGCGTATTCCTTGTAGTAGGCCTCGATCACGCCGGCATGCGGCAGGCCCGGATGCAGATAGATCGGGACGCCAAGAGTCTCGGCGCGCGCGTAGATCGGCCAGAACCGCTTGTCGTCGAGGAACGTGGTGCCGTCCTGCAGCCCGTGCAGCATGGCGCCCTTGAAGCCGAGCTCGCCGACGCAACGCGCCAGCTCGTCGGCCGCCGCCGCCGGATCGGCGGTCGGCAGCGCGGCGAAACCGGCGAACCGCGTGGGATTGGCCTGGATCGCCTGGTGCAGCCGGTCGTTGACGCGCCGCGTCAGTTCGACGGCGATGTCCTTCCCGAGCTTCTGCGTCGACGGCGCCCCATGCGACAGCACCTGGATGTCGACGCCGGCCTCGTCCATCTCCTTGAGCCGCAAGGCGCCGAGGTCGTGCAGGCGCTTGGGTATGTCGCCCTCGCGGCCCGCCTCCAGCCCGGTGAAATGCTTGGCCAGCTCGGGATCCCAATAATGTTCCTCCAGCGCAATCACCGGACAACTCGGCTTCTTCAACATGATGCCTTCCCTTGCTTCTTGAGAAACTCGATCGGCGGCGGCGCCGGCACTCGCGGCGCGACGGCGTGCGGGCGCTCGACGTGGACGTCCGCCCGCGCGCGGTCCCGGCGGCGCCGGCGCCGACGCTCAACGCACCGGATGTTCCTGGAAATACGCGGCGTCCTCCTGTCTCTGCTTGAAGTCCGGATTGCCGCGCCAATCGAAGTGCCGTGCCAGCATGTCGGTGCCGTAGCGTACGCGGAACAAGAGCGTGCGCTGCGGCCCGTTGGCGTATTCGTGCAGCTCGCCCGGCGGATGCACCACGAACGAGCCCGGCTTCACGTCCACGCTGCGCTCGGGCGTGTGCATCGTGCCGCCGCCGCTGTAGCAGAAATAGATCTCGGTCGCGTGCGGATGGCAGTGGTAGGGACTGATCTGCCCCGGCTCCCAGCAGGCCACCGTCACGTCGCCCTCGCCCACCTTGCCGAGAATCTTTTCCACGTGCTTTTTGGGATTGAACTGCTGCTCCGCTTCGAGACTGAACACTTCCATCTGTTGGTCTCCCGACACGCCCGCCAGTCGGCGCCCGCGGCGCCGCACCCGCTGTCCCGATCCTATCGCAACGGGCGCGGCGCACGATAGGCGGGCGGCGGACGGAACGAAAGGGCCTTCCGGTTGTTATCGGGCGGAATCGGCCGGGAGCTCGCTCATGCTCAAGTACGCTGTCATCTTTCTCATCATCGCGCTCATCGCCGGAGCGCTCGGCCTGACCAATGTGTCGGCCATCGCCAAGCGCATTTCGATGGTCCTGTTCGCCGTGTTCTTCCTGATCGCCGCCGCGATCTTCGGGATGGTCGTGCTCGTCGGCGAAGCGATCGTGCGCTAGCCGCTCCGATCGCGCTTATTCATCGTGCGCGGGACAAGACTCGCGCACCCATCAGACGATCAAGTTCAGGCCGGATGCCGGTCGTGCAATCTGCAATCGCGGGTGCAAGAAATCTTGTTTCAAATCTCGCTTTCGCTTGCGTACGCGTTCCCTTGAATCGATGAGAAACCGGCGGCCAAATGTAGTGCATTATTCCATTTTGATATTGGCACGGCGGATGACGTCGCCCCATCGCTTCGTTTCAGCCGCGATATGGGTTGTAAAATCCTCCGGGCTGCCCAGCGGAAACGACAGGCCCTGCTGGCTCAGGCGCTCGCGCACATCGGGGGCGTTGAACGCCTTGCGGGTCTCGTCGTTGAGCCAGTCGACGATGGCCCGTGGCGTGCCGGCCGGGGCAAGCAGGCCGAACCACGGGCCGCCCTCCAGCTCCCTCATGCCGACTTCGGTCATGGTCGGCACGTCGGGCACTGCGGCAAGCCGCTGCGGCGCCGCCACTGCCAGCGCGCGCACCCTCCCTTGCGCCAACTGCTCGCGCGTCAGCGGCACAATGTCGAACATCATGGTGACGTGGCCGGCCACCACGTCCTGCAGCGCCGGCGCCGCCCCGCGGTACGGCACGTGCACGATGTCGATGTCGTGCATCTGCCGGAACTGTTCGCCCACGATGTGCCCGGAGCTGCCATTGCCCGGCGATGCATAGATCACCTTGCCGGGATTGGCCCGGGCGTAGGCGACGAGTTCCTGCGCCGACTTCACCGGCACCGCCGGGTGCACGATCAGGATGTTGGGCGAGGTTCCGATCAGGATGACGGGGGCGAAATCCTTGACCGGATCGTACGGCAGCCTGGCCATCAGATGCGGCAGGATGGCCTGCGTCTGGTGCAGGCCCATATACAGCGTGTAGCCGTCGGACGGCGACTTGGCCACGGTCTCGGCCGCAATCACGCCGCTGCCTCCGGTGCGGTTCTCGACCACGACGGTCTTCCCGCTCTCGCCCAGCTTTTGCGCCAGCGTGCGGCTCAAGAGGTCGGCGATGCCGCCCGCTGGCGTCGGCACGACGATGCGGATCGGCAGCGACGGATAGGTTTCGCTGAAGGCCGGCGCCGCCGATGTAGCAAGCCACCCCAGCACGACTGTCACGCATCGGTATCGCGGCTTCATCATGGCGCTCCCCCCGTGTGCCGTTCGCTGTTGCCACGAGGATAGGCCGCACGCGCCGGCCTGAACAGCGCCGCTCTCACGCCTTCGCCAGCTTCGGCATGACCTCGGAGGCAAACAGTTTCAGCGACCGCAAGGCATCGGCGAGCGTCATGGTGCCGAGAAACAGATAGGTCAGCAGGTAATTGAAGCCGAGTTCCGCCGCCTGGCGCTCGATCTCGGCCCGCACCGTGTCGGGCGTGCCGGCGATCACCGTGCCGTCCGCCACGCATTCCTCGTAGTTGGCGCCGCGCGGCACGTTCAGCCGCGACGTCAATCCGGT
>DATFWC010000648.1:0-3918 GCA_035259885.1 Xanthobacteraceae bacterium | reverse complement strand
CTCGGGCGCGGGCCGAACGGGTTCGACAGCGGCGCCGCATTCTTCGCCGCGGTCCGCCAGGATCCGGTCCTCGCCACCGCAAAGCTCATCGCCGAGCCCTGGGACGTCGGCCTCGGCGGCTACCAGGTCGGCGCCTTTCCGCCCGGCTGGTCGGAATGGAACGACCAGTATCGCCGCACGTTGCGGCGCTACTGGCGCGGCGAGGGCGACCTCCTGGGCGACGTCGCACGGCGGATGACCGGCTCGGCCGACCTGTTCGACAAGAGCGGGCGCGGGCCGCACGCGAGCATCAACCACGTCACGGTGCACGACGGGTTCACGCTGGCCGACCTCGTCAGCTACAACGAAAAGCACAACGAGGCGAACGGCGAGGAGAACCGCGACGGGTCGGACGACAATGTCAGCACCAATTGCGGCGTCGAGGGGCTGACCGACGATCCCGACATCGTGAAGCGGCGCCAGCACCTGCGGCGCAACCAGCTGTGCACGCTGATGCTGGCCCACGGCGTACCGCTGCTGCTCGCCGGCGACGAGGTGGGCAACAGCCAGAACGGCAACAACAACGCCTATTGCCAGGACAACGAGATCGGCTGGGTCGACTGGTCGAAGAGGGGGCAAGAGGGCGAGGACATGACCGACTTCGTCGCCCGGCTGGCCGATGTGCGCCACCGCTTTCCGCAACTGCGGCCGCGCCATTGGGTCGAAGGCAAGCGCCCCGACGGAACCTACGGTGTGCTGTGGCTCACGCCGCAGGGCATCGAGATGACCGAGCAGGACTGGAACTTTCCCGAAGGGCGTTTCCTCGCCTATGTGCTCGAGGACAGGGACGGCGGCGTGCCGCTGCTCATCGTGATGAACGGGGCCGCCGAGGCGATCGAGTTCAAGCCGCCCGAATGGCCGCGCTGCCGCGCCTGGAACCCCCTCATCGACACCAGCGTTGTCGACGGCGGCCCGACCGGCAAGGACATCGGATTGGGTCAGACTGCCAAGGCGCCGCCGTGCTCCGTTCTGGTGTTCGAGGGAGTGAAATGAATGATGCGGCGCTGTTCGGTCCACGTCTCGATCGCGACGGAGTGACGTTCCGTCTGTGGGCACCGGCGGCGCGGCAGGTCGAACTGGTGACCGACCGCGCGCAAAACATGCCGCGCCGGACCGACGGCTGGTACGAGCTTGCGGTGCCGGGCGCCGCGGCCGGAACGCTCTACCGGTTCCGCATCGATGGCGACCTCGACGTTCCGGACCCGGCCTCCGCCTTCCAGCCGCGCGATGTTCCCGGCCCGAGCGAAGTCGTCGCGCAAACGTTCGAATGGAAAACCGCCGACTGGCACGGGCGGCCGTGGCATGAAGCCGTCATCCTCGAGCTGCACGTCGGCACGTTCACGCCCGAAGGTACGTTTCGCGCGATCATCGACAAGCTTGATCACCTGGTCGACTGCGGCATCACGGCATTCGAGCTCATGCCGATCGCGGATTTTCCCGGATCGCGCAACTGGGGCTATGACGGCGTCCTCCCGTTCGCGCCCGACAGCCGCTATGGCCGTCCCGAGGATCTGAAGGCCCTGATCGATGCCGCGCATGCGCGCGGCCTGATGGTGTTGCTCGACGCCGTCTACAACCACTTCGGTCCGGAAGGAAATTATCTCGGCCGCTATGCGCCAAAATTCTTCACCGATGCGCACACGCCGTGGGGCAGCGCCATCGATTACCGCGTGCCGCAGGTGCGCGCCTTCGCCATCGAGAACGCCCTGCACTGGCTGAGGCACTACCGCTTCGACGGCCTGCGGCTCGATGCCGTTCATGCCATCGTGGCGGCGGGCGAGCCGTCCGTTCTCGTCGATCTCAGCCGCGCGGTGGGAAAGCTCGCGGCCGTAACGGGCCGCATGATCCATCTGGTGCTGGAGAACGATGCCAATGCGGCGCGCTTGCTCGATCCGCTCACCGATCCGCCCGCCGGCCGCTACCGCGCCCAGTGGAACGACGACTACCATCATGCCTGGCACGTGCTGATGACCGGAGAGCGCGCCGGCTACTACCGCGACTATGCGGGCGCGCCGCACGCGCATCTGGCGCGCACGCTGGCCTCCGGCTTCGCCTACCAGGGCGAGCCGTCGCGGCATCGCGGCGGCGCACCGCGCGGCGAGCCGAGCTACGACTTGCCGCCGGCAGCCTTCGTCGATTTCGTGCAGAACCACGATCAGATCGGCAACCGCCCACTCGGCGATCGCCTCGCGGCGCGGGTGCCGGAGGCCGCCGTCGCAGCGGCGCTGGCCGTCACCTTGCTGGCGCCCATGCCGCCGCTCCTGTTCATGGGCGAGGAATGGGGCGCGACCGAGCCGTTCCCGTTCTTCTGCGATTTCTCCGGCGACCTTGCCGAGGCGGTGCGGCGCGGCCGCAGGTCCGAGTTCGCCGAAGCCTATGCGGCGCTCGGCAGCGCGTGGCCCGATCCGCTGGCCGAAGCGACCTTTCGCTCCGCCGTGCTCGACTGGAGCGCGCGCGACCGCGAGCCGCATCACCGGCGCCTCGACCTCGTGCGCCGGCTCCTGACGCTTCGGCGCAGCGAGATTGTTCCGCGGCTGGCCGCGATGCGCGGCGGAACCGGTCGCGCGGAAGCCAATGGCGGCATCGTCACGTCGGAGTGGCGCCTGGGCGACGGTAGCCGGCTCGTGCTCCTGGCCAACCTGGCGCCCGAACCAGCCGCGCGGCGCCATGCGCTCGCGGGCCGGCCGATCTGGGGCGGTGCGCCGGGCGCGGAACTCGGCCCCTGGGCGGTGCATTGGGCGATCGGAGACGCGTGATGCCGGCGCCGATCGCCACCTATCGTCTGCAACTGTCGGCCGCGTTCACCTTCGACCAAGCCGCGCGCCTGGTCCCGTATTTGAAGTCGCTCGGCATCAGCCACCTCTATGCCTCGCCGTTCCTCAAGGCGCGGGCCGGCAGCACGCATGGCTATGACATCGTCGATCATAACCAGATCAACCCGGAATTCGGCGGAGAAGCAGGGTTTGCGCGGCTGTCGCAGGCGCTGGCCGCGGCCGGCATCGGCCTGATCCTGGATTTTGTGCCCAACCACATGGGCGTGGGCCATGCCGACAATGCGTGGTGGCTCGACGTGCTCGAGTGGGGCGAGAAATCGCCCTATGCGGCGGCCTTCGACATCGACTGGGATCTGCTGCCGTATCGCCGTGGCGGCGGCGTGCTGCTGCCGATCCTCGGCAGTCCCTATGGCCATGCGCTGGAGAACGGCGAGATCGTCCTCAAGTACGACGCGGACGGAGGCAGCTTCTCGGCCTGGTACTACGAGCACCGCCTGCCGATCCGGCCAGACCGCTACGGCGAGATGCTGCGCACCATCGTCAACGCGGCGGCGGCCGGCAACACGCCGGCCGGCCAAAGGCTGCTCGCGCTGGCGGCGCGCTATCGCGGCCCGCGCACGCCGTCATACGCCCAGGCGCCGGACTTCAAGGCGGCGCTCGCCGGCGTGGTGGGCGGCGCCGACGTGATCGAGCGCGGCCTGAAAATCTACCGGCCGTCGCCCGGCCATCCCGACAGCACGCTGCTGCTGCACCGCCTGCTCGAGCGCCAGCACTATCGCGTGGCGCACTGGCGGCTTGCCGGCAGCGAGATCAACTACCGGCGTTTCTTCGACATCAACAGTCTCGCCGGGCTGCGCATGGAGGACGTGGACACGTTCCGCCGCGTCCATGTGCTGGTGTCGCGCCTGATTGCTGACAACCGGCTGCAGGGCCTGCGTCTCGACCATATAGACGGTCTGCGCGATCCGAATCAGTATTGCCGCCGCCTGCAGCGGCTGGTGCGCGCCGCCCAGGGCGCCAGCCGGCGCGACTTCTATGTCGTGGTCGAAAAAATTCTCGGGGCTGGCGAAGGCATGCCGGCGCTGCCCGGCGTGGCGGGCACGAC
>DATFWC010000647.1:0-5126 GCA_035259885.1 Xanthobacteraceae bacterium | reverse complement strand
GACGATGAAAAAACGAATACGGGACGCCATTCGCGCGGCGATCCAGGAGTGCGCGGACGAAGCCGGTCTGAGCTATGAGGAATTCCTCCGTCGGTATCGCCACCGATGGCGCAAGGCTGGCACTCGGAGCCCAAAGAAACGTCCGAGAATCAAAGCCTCATGAGGTCCTCGCATGTCGCGGTGCTCATGCGGGCTACGCGCTGATCAGTAGGCCCTGATGGGCCGGTCCCGGATTTCGCTGCGCTCCATCCGGGCTACGGACGCCGTAGCAACTTACGGCGCAAAAATCTCGTTGGCGGCCGACGAGGTGCCGCCCGGGCGCGGACCGCCGGAGATCACAAAGATGCGGCCGCCGACGGCGGCCGCCCCGAGGCCGTGGCGCGATGTGGGCATGCGCGCGTGCGTGCTCCAGGCATTGCCGGCCGGGTCATAGGCCTCGACCTCGCCGAAGGTGCCAGACGGCGCCTCGCCGCCGAAGACGAAAATGCGCCCGCCGAGCACTGCTGCGGCGATGCCGCTGCGCGCGGTCGGCATGGGCGCGCGCGCTGTCCAGCGGTCGGCGGCCGGATCATAGGCCTCGTTGACACTGAGATTTTGCCCATAGTTGCCGTTGCGGCGGCCGCCGATGGCGTAGAGCTTGCCGTCGAGCGCCGCCACCGCGTGATGGTCGCGCGGCGTCGGCACCGATGCGCGCACGGTCCAGCGATTGGCAACGGGATCATAGACCTCGTGCGCCGACGTGTTGCGGCTGGTCGGGCCGACGCCGCTGACGGCATAGATTTTTCCGTCGATCACGGCGGCCGCGAGCGCACCGCGCGGCGTCGGCATGGCGGCAAGGGGGCGCCACGCCGACGTCGCCGGCTCGTAGACGAACACCGCGTCGCTCGGCGTCCAGCCGTCGACATAGCCGCCGAGGACATAAAGCTTGCCGTCCAGTCCCACCGCGGCGGCGTGATGCACTGCGTGCGGGAAAGCGCCCCCGCGGCTCCAGCGGTCGGTGGCCGGATCATAGATTTCGAGCTGAAGCTCGCCACCGAACCCGCCCACCACATAGATCTTTCCCGCCACTTCGGCGGCCGCGACCTCAGTGCGCTCGGACGGCATCGGCGCGCCGTTGCTCCAGCGCCCGGTCCCCTGACCCGAGGCGCCCCCGACCTCCAGGAACAAGCCGACGAACAATGCAGCAAGTAGCCCGGATGAGCGAAGCGACATCCGGGATTCATATCCGCGGCCTGACCCGCGTGTCGCTGCGCTCATGCGGGCTACGTCCTGATATGCCTCTGCACGAACGCCGCCATGCGCGCAAACATGTCGCCCGTCTTGGACAGATCCGGCGAGTGACCGGCGTGGCGATCCATGTCGATGTATTCCAGCGCGATCTCGCCGCCGGCCTTGCGATACGCGGCGACGAAGCGCTGCGGCTCGTTGCCGGGAAGATCCGAGTCCGCGTCCTTGTAGTCGTGCAGGACGTCGCCGCGGCCCTGGAACCACACCGCCGGCGGGGTGACCACATTTTCGCCACGCTCGAGCGCCAGCAGCGGATTGCCCTCCGCCATGTTGGCCTCGCTGCGCCAGTACGCGTCCTGGCGTGCGATGATCGACTTCGGCCATTCCGGCGGATTGGCGCTCGCCAGCTCGCGCCTGGCGTGGCGGTAGCGGCTGAACGGATTGATCACCGGCCATGACATCACTACGCAGCGCACGCTGGCATCAGGCGCGCTCGCGCCCGCCAGCGGGATCGCGGCGTAGCGCGGATCGTGCGGCCGCATGGCGACCAGCATCGCCAAGTGTCCGCCGCTCGACTGGCCCGAGAGACCGACCAGGTCGGGCCGCGTCTTGAGCGCCGGCGCGTTGGCCTTGGCCCAGCGCACCGCGTAGTTGATGTCCCGCACCGAGGCCGGGTACGGGTCCTCGTTGCCGGAGCGGAAATCGAGCGCAATTGACACGATGCCGTGCGACGCCATGGCCGCGTGGCGCAGCCGCTCGGTAGTCCGGTCGCTCAGGCACCAGGCGCCGCCATGGCACTCGACGAGCGCCGGGAACGGCCCTGCCCCGCGCGGCCGGAACACGCGAGCGAGCAGCGGCTTCTCGCCGTGGCGGAGGTATTCGACATCCTCCACGTCGAAGTCATGCGTCTTGGCTTCGAGGATTGCGGTGGTCATGGTCAGCCTTCCTTTGCGAGATTTGCTGGATACTCGCGCACGACGCCGGCGGCCGCAACCATGGTGGCGGAATTGTTGCAAAACTGCGAGCGGCACAATGCCCAGGCTTATGCCTCATCACGCGCCGCGCTCTCTTTTGCAATTGCGAACGCGCGGCACGCGCCGATCCGCAGAATAACAAAATATTTTCTCGACAACCGAGGGGCATCGTGATTCATAGGTCGTGGTCCTGATCAGTGGCAGGGATTCCTCATGGCACGCATCCTCGTGGTCGACGACGAAGTTTCGATTCGTGTCGCCATCCGGATGATCCTGGAACGCGCCGGACACACGGTGGTGGTCGCCGAGGGTGGGCACGCCGCCGTGCGCGCCATCGAGGCGTTCTCGTTCGACGTGCTCATCGTCGATATCTTCATGCCACGCATGGACGGGCTGGAGACCATCAAGGTTTTCCGCGAAAACGCCCCCGACGTTCCGATCATCGCCATGTCCGGCTATGCGGTGCGCGGCGAATCCATGCCGGATTTCTTCCACAAGGCCCTCGATCTCGGCGCCGCCCTGTGCCTGTGCAAGCCGTTCAAGGGCGGCGACCTGATCAACGCGATCGAGACCTGTCGCGCCGCCAGCGCCGCCAACGTCGCCTGATACGACCGGCGCGACCCAGGATCGCGCTTGAAATATCGGCTCGTCATCTTCGACATGGACGGCACGCTGGCTGACAGCTTTCCGTGGTTCATGACGGTGATGAACTCGGTGGCGGACAAATTCCGCTTCCGGCGGATCGCGCCGGACGAGGTCGAAACCCTGCGGCGTCTCGACTCCCAGCGCATCCTCGAGCGGCTTGACGTGCCGCGCTGGAAATTGCCGCTGATCGCCCGGCACATGCGCGCCCTCAAGGCGCAGCATATTGCGGACATCGCGCTGTTTCCCGGCGTAGATGGCATGTTGCACGAGCTCAAAAGTCGCGGTCTCCGCATCGGCGTCGTCAGCTCCGACTCGGAAGCCAATGTGCGGCGCGCCCTGCGCGGCGAGAACGCGCGCCGCATCGACGACTACGCTTGCGGCGCTTCGCTGTTCGGCAAGCAGGCCAAGTTCAGACGTGTGCTGACGCGGTCGGGCGTCGCCGCGCACGATGCGATCGCCATCGGGGACGAGCTCCGCGATGCGCAGGCGGCACGCGATCTGGGCATCGCGTTCGGGGCGGTGGCGTGGGGCTACACCCATGTCGAGGCGCTGCAGGATGCGAAGCCCGACCACGTGTTCCTCGCCATGAACGATATCGTCACGCAATTGACATGATGATGCCACCAAGCGCGCACGGCAGACGCCGGACGCGACTACTCCTCCAGCATCGTGTCGATGAACGTCGCCGGGTTGGCGCAGAATTCCCGCATCAGCCGGTAATGGGCTGCCGTGTCGCCTCATCGAGATAACGCGCCACCGAGAAGAAGCTTTCGGCGCGGAAGAACCAGCCGGTGGTGATTTTCGGCAGCCAGCTCGCGCGCAGCGCTTGCGCCAGTGTGCCGCCCATGACCTCGAGCGCGCCGGAATGATCGACCGGCCGGTAACCCTTGCCGCCGCCGGCCTCGTCGTCGCCAGCGAGCGCCGCGATGCCCTCCAGCGGCGTCGACTTTCCGGTGCCGTTCTCGCCGACGATGATCGCGATCGCGTGGTCGAAATCCAATTCGAATCCGTCCTGCAGGAAGGGCAGGCAGAACGGATAGGCGGCCCGGTCACGGACCTCCGCCGCATCGAGCCAGACCCGCCTGAGATAAGGGAGCCGGCAGATTGATCGTGCGCTTCTTCCAGGCCATGGCGTATGCCAGGATGCGACGCTTTCGGCGGCAAGGACAAGATGGCGGCACGGCACACTCATATGGATGCGGACGACGACCTGCGTGAAGACATTTCGCGTCTCGAGGCGCATATCGAGGACCTCGCCAGGACGATCGAGCGGTGCCGCAAGATCAGCCTGGCTGCCCGGATCGCCATTGCGGCCGGAGGCGTGATCATTCTGGCCCTCGTGCTCGGCGCGATCAGGTTCAACCCGACCGCGATGATCGGCGGCCTGGCGGCGGCGATCGGCGGCATCGTGGTATTCGGATCGAACGCCAGCACGTCGAAGCAGGCCATGGCCGACATGACGGCCACCGAGGTCCGCAGGGCCGAGCTGATCGGCCGCATCGACCTGCAGGTGATTGCCTCGCCCGGCAGCTAGCGGGCACCCAAAATCGCGGTAAGCTGCGCCGGTCACCAGGGCCGGGGTCGACGATGCTGGTCAGGATTGTTGCCTGGATCGCGCTGCCGGTTGCGGCGCTGCTCGGCGCCGTGCCGGCGCCGGCGCAAACCTACCCTGCCCGGCAGATCGAGCTGGTCGTGCCATTCGTCGCCGGCGGCACCACCGACAACATCGCACGCATGCTGGCCCAGCGGTTTTCCGACCGATGGCGGCAGACCGTGGTGGTGACCAACCGGCCGGGTGGCGGCAGCACCATCGGAACGCACGCCGTGGCAAAAGCGCCGCCCGACGGCCATACGCTGCTCGTCACCACCATCGGCTTTGCCATCACGCCCGCCCTGCAAAAACTGCCCTATGACGCCGTCAACGATTTCGCGCCGGTGAGCGAGCTCGCTTCGGTGCCACTGGTGCTGGTGGTGCACGCCTCGGTACCAGCCAAGACGCTGGCGGACTTCATCGCGCTGGCGAAATCGCAGCCCGGCGGGCTGGACTACGCCTCCTCCGGCACCGGCACCTCGCCGCATCTCGCCGCCGAGATGTTTTGCGCAATGGCAGGCGTGAAGCTGGTGCATGTGCCGTTCAAGGGCAACGCCGAGGGGCTCAACGCCATGCTGGGCGGACACGTCAAGGTCTATTTCGCGCTGGTGCCGGCGGTGTTGCAGCACGTGCGCGCCGGCACGCTGCGCGCCATCGCGGTGACGACGGAAACGCGGCTGGCCGCCCTG
>DATFWC010000646.1:0-2552 GCA_035259885.1 Xanthobacteraceae bacterium | reverse complement strand
GGATCTCCTCGTCGCCGGCACGTCGCTCGTGCTCGAACCCGCCGGCGCCTTGGTCTGGCCGGAGGAGGGCGCGCTCGTCGTCGCCGATCTCCACCTGGAAAAGGGCTCGAGCTTCGCGGCACGTGGCGTGCTGCTGCGGGCGGCGCGCGCCGACGCCGCCACCGGCCTGCTCGACGTCCGCCGCCTGAGCGATGCGCTCTCGCGCATCCAGGGGCGAATCATTCATAAGGACCTGGAGCAGGTCTCGCCGCTGGCGGTGCCGGTCATGCTGGAGATCGGCCGCGAGACCGTTACGGGCGAAGCCTCCGACGAGCTTCTGCGCGAGGCCGCCGAGGCGCTGGTGCAGGAGGCCATGGGGTGACTCAGCAAGATTGTCGGGCGGTGGCGTGAGCGAACAACGGAACGATTGGCCTCGGCCTGCTCCCTCTCCCCAAGGGGGAGAGGGGTGGGGTGAGGGGGGCACGGGTTCGGGAGAGGATCTCCTCGTCGCCGGCACGTCGCTCGTGCTCGAACCCGCCGGCGCCTTGGTCTGGCCGGAGGAGGGCGCGCTCGTCGTCGCCGATCTCCACCTGGAAAAGGGCTCGAGCTTCGCGGCACGTGGCGTGCTGCTGCCGCCCTACGACACGGCGGCGACGCTGGCGCGGCTGGCAAAAGTTATTGCGCGCTACGCGCCGCGCCTGGTGATCGCGCTCGGCGACAGCTTTCACGACGGTGAAGGGCCCTCGCGCCTGGCAGCGACGGACCGCGCGGCGTTGCTCGACCTCCAGCGCGGCCGCGACTGGATATGGCTCGCCGGCAACCACGATCCCGCCCCGGCCGACGGAGTCGGCGGAAGCTGCGCCGCCCTGCTGGCGCTGGGGCCGCTGGTGTTTCGCCACGAGCCGTCGGCGGTTGGCGAGAGCGAGATTGCCGGCCATCTGCATCCGATGGCGCGCATCGCCACGCGCGGCCGCCACATCAGCCGCCGCTGTTTTGTCACCGATGGAAGCCGTATCGTGATGCCGGCCTTCGGCGCCTATGCGGGCGGGCTCAACGTGCGCCACGCCACCTTCGCGGCGCTGTTCGGCGGCAGCTTCGTGGCGCATCTGCTCGGCGTGCGCCGCACCTATGCGTTCGCGGCATCGCGCTGCCTGGCGGATTGAGCGGCAGCGGCAGCCGACCACATTGCCCGGTCAGTTGTGCTGTACGCCGCTCGCCAGCACCGGCTCGCGCCAGCGCTTGATCTCGGCGGCGACGAACTCGGCCAGATAGGCGGGTGTGCGCCGCGACGCGTCAGGCACGTCCAGGCCGATATCCTCCAGCCGTGCTTTCAGCGCCGGGTTGTCCAGCGCCTTGTTGATCGCGGCATTGAGCTTCTGCACCATCGGCGCCGGCGTGTTGCGCGGCATGAACACCGCGTTCCAGGCCGAGATGTCGAGACCGGGGAACCCCTCTTCGTCAGCGGTGAGAACCTCGGGCAGCAGCGGCGTGCGCCTGCTGCTCAGCGCCGAGATCACCTTGGCGGTGCCGGCACGGTGCGACGGCAGCGCCGTCGAGATGTAGTTGCAGATGTAGTCGACCCGGCCGGCGAGCAGGTCCTGCATCGCGGCACTGGCGCCGCGATAGGGAACGTGGGTGACCTTCACGCCGATCGCCTGGTTCACCAGCACGCAGCCGATATGCGAAGAGGTACCGGCGCCGCCCGAGCCGTGCTGCATCTGGTCGTGATGCGTCCTGGCGTAGGCGGCGAACTCGCGGAGATTGCCGGCGGGAAAGTCCTTGCGCGCCAGCAGCACCTGGGGCGCGTCGGCAACCAGGATCACCGGAGCGAAATCGGTCAGCGCATTGTAGGGCGGGTTCGTATACATCGACTGGCTGATCGCATGGGTGCCGATCGAGCCGAGCGTGAACATGTGGCTGTCGATTTCCGCATTGGCGACGCGCAGCGAGCCGATCGTCCCGCCGCCGCCGGCGACGTTCTCGATGATCACGTGCTGGCCCAGCGTCTCGCTCAAATAGGGCTGCAGGTTGCGGGCAAGCCCGTCGAGCGGGCCACCCGGCGCAAACGCCACGACCATGGTCACGTTGCGGCTCGGCCAGTTGCGCGCCGGCTCCTGCCCGGCGGCGCTGCAAGCGAGCACGGCCATGGCCGCAAGCGTGAGCAGAACGTTGCACAAGCGCATCATTGCCCCAAGGGTTCGTTGGCGCCGTGATTTTTCAAGGAGCCATCATAGCGGCATCCGGTTGGTCGGAAAGGTGTGCCGGCGGCTGGCCATATTGGCATTGCTGGCGCGGGCCTGCGGTTCTAAGGTCGCTCGTTGCAGCCAACACCGCACGCGAGGTCGATCATGTCGCGGTCCGTGGCCGGTTCGCTTGCTTGCGGCATCGGGCTGCTGGCGCTGACCATCGCGTGTGATCCTTTCCCGCTCCACGCGCAATCGGCCGATCTCGTGCTGTGCGACCGGATCGCTGCCGACCCCACCGATCCGGACAAGCCCGCCGACGTCAAAGGCGTCGCCGAGATCGCCCGCTCCGACATCGCGACGGCGATCAGGTTCTGCCGCATCGCGGCG
>DATFWC010000645.1:0-6508 GCA_035259885.1 Xanthobacteraceae bacterium | reverse complement strand
CGCCTGGCGCACGAGATTGGCGTAGAGCCCGTCGTGATGCATCAGCGCGTCATGCGTGCCGGCTTCGGCGAGCTGGCCCCGCTCCATGACCACGATGCGGTCGGCATGGCGCACGGTGGAGAGCCGGTGCGCCACGATCAGGACGGTGCGGCCCTGGCAGATCGCGCGCATGTTGTTCTGGATCACCCGCTCGCTCTCGTAGTCGAGCGCCGACGTCGCTTCGTCGAAGATCAGGATGCGCGGATTGGTGATGAGAGCGCGCGCGATGGCGATGCGCTGGCGCTGCCCGCCCGAGAGGTTCGAGCCGCGCTCCTCCAGGATGGTGTCGTAGCCGTGCGGCAGCTCGAGGATGAACTCGTGGGCGCCGGAAAGCTGCGCCGCGCGCAGCACGTGCTCCATCGGCAGGGACGGATCGACCAGCGCGATATTCTCGCGGATGGAGCGGTTGAACAGCACGTTCTCCTGCAGCACCACGCCGACCTGACGGCGCAGCCACGACGGTTCGAGCAGCGCGACGTCGTTCCCGTCCACCAGCACGCGGCCGCGCTCCGGAACATAGAGGCGCTGCAGCAGCTTGGTGAGCGTCGACTTGCCGGATCCGGAGCGCCCGACGATGCCCACCACCTCGCCGACACGGATGTCGAGCGAGAGATCGCGCAGCACCTCCGGCGCGCCCAGCCGGTAGCGGAAGATGATGTTCTCGAACCGTACGTGGCCCTGGATCGGCGGCAGATTCTGCTTGGCGCTGACGACGGCGCGCTCGGTCGGCGTGTTGATGATGTCGCCGAGCCGCTCGATCGACAGCCGGAACTGCTGGAAATCCTGCCACAGCTGGGCGAGCCGCAGCACCGGGCCGCTGATCTGGCCGGCCAGCATATTGAAGGCGACGAACTCGCCGATGGTGAGCTGGTTGGTGATCACCGCCTGGGCGCCGAACCACAGGATGGCGGCGCTCGTCACCTTGCTGACGAGGCCAACCAGCTGCGAGCCGGCCGCACCCGCGGTGACCACCTTGAGCGAGGACCCGATATAACCGGCAAGCTGCTCCTCCCAGCGCTGGCGCACCGCTGGCTCGACCGCCATCGCCTTGAGGGTCTGGATGCCGGCGAGGCTTTCGACCAGCAGCGACTGGTTGACGGCGCCGCGCTGGAATTTTTCCTGCACCCGCGCCTTCAGCACCGGCGTGATGACGACCGAGATGACCGCATAGAAGGGAATCGAGATCAGCACCACGAGGGTGAGCTGGCGGCTGTACCAGAACATCACCGTCAGGAAGATGAGCCCGAACACCACGTCGATGACCAGCGTCAGGGCCGAGCTGGTGATGAACTGGCGCACGTTCTCGAGCTCGCGCACGCGTGCGACCGTCTGGCCGGTGGCGCGGCTCTCGAAATAGGCGATCGGCAGCGCCACCAGATGCCGAAACAGGTGCGAGCCCAGGATCGCATCCATGCGGCTGGTCGTGTGGGCGAAGCTGTAGGTGCGCAGCCAGTTCAGCAGCACGTCGGCGACGTTGATGACCAGCAGGCCGATGACCAGCACCTCCAGCGTCGTCATGGCGCGATGCACCAGCACCTTGTCGATGACGACCTGGAAGAACAGCGGCGACACCAGCGCGACGAGCTGGATGAACACCGAGATGACCAGGACCTCGGCGAGGATCTTGGAGAATTTCCTGACCGCCGGCAGGAACCACCTGAGCCCGAACTGGACGGTCTCGCCGGCGACCCGGTCGCGCCTGACGACATAGAGAATCTCTCCGGTCCATTCCTGCGCGAGCTGCTCGAGCGTCCAGGCGACTGGCGGCCCGCCGGCCTCGCCGATGAGAACGCCGCTATCGATCCGGCGGCCGATGACGAAGAACGAGCCGTCCCGCTTGCGCGCGATGACCGGCAGCGAAACTGCCTGGATTCGCTTGACCGAGGAACGGCTCAGCCGGGCCTTGAGGCCCTCGGCGCGCGCGATCCGCAGGAGATCGGTGCTGTCCGCGAGCCGGCCGGGCTCAAGGTATTCGCGCCGTGCGCGCTCGAAGTCGAACGCTTCGCCGGCAAGCGCCAGCACCAGAGCCAGACACCCAAGACCGGTGTCGACCGGACCATTCGGCGCAAACGCATCCCGTTGGGCTGCGTTGCCCCCCGCATCCCCCATCGACGTCGCCCCAATTGGCCGGCCGTCTTGCTGTTGGAAGTGTTTGTTGCAGCCTTGGCGTGTTCGCGCGGTTTTTTCTACCGCCTCTTCTCTCGTCGCACGCTTGATCGACGGTTGTCAATTCATTTTCGTAAAATAAACAGTAGAATAAGAATCCTCGAATGTTTCCATGCCGAGTGAGTGAAGCGATCTCCCCGGTTTGCCTCGTGGCGCCGCTCAAGGCCCGGTTAGATTTGCGCGTTGGGGGTGGGGGATTACCGCAACTCCGCTACCGACGCGTCAACGTATCCAATGAGGTCAAGCTTCCATCCATGTGCCTTCACATCGGTGTCTCCCGCCGCCGTTAACTCTCCATTAACCCTGCACGTCGTACGGCGGCTGTGGGGCGGGGTGATGGGTGGAGAGTGCGCCATGACAATGGATACTTTGACCTGCGCCAAACCGAACGGGAAAGTTTCGCTGACGCGCCAGACCGCGGACGCGCTGCGCTACGAGAATCTGTCACGGGTGCTGCTCGATCTCGAGAGCCGCGTCTCTGTGCCGAGCGCGCCCAAGCGTGAGCGCAAAACAGCTGCCGAGCGCAAAGTTCGCGCCGACGAGGCCGAGCTTGCCGAGCTGCGTGCGTGCGTGGCGACGTTGAAAGTCGAGAACGAGCGCCTGGTCGATCGCATCGCAGAAGATTTGGACGCGCTGGCGGATCGCCTCGTGGCATTGGAAGCGCAGGTCAGGCAGCCGCTGTGGCGGCGCCTTTTCGGCCATGCCGTGCCGCAACCCGAACTGGCCGAAAGGACCCGCCGGAAACTGGTCGGAAAGCTCAGATCGGCCTTCCTCGATCAGGGAGAGCCGGAACGCCGGGCCGCATAGCGCGGAGCGTCGAGCCGGGCGGTTTTCAAACGGTGCTCGCGCGCGCCGGCAGTGGCTTGTCCGCTCGGCGCGAACGTGGTGCGCCCGCGCGGTAATGCGGCAGGCGGTCGTGCACGAGGCCGAAGGCGCACAGGCCGAGGCTCGACCACACAGCCACGCTGAAGTAGAGCGACATCCAGGCGATCTCGTCTCGCCACTGGGCGATGTCGTGCGTCACCACCCAGCGCGTGCCGAGATCGTGCAAGCCGCTGAACAGGCCGAGGAGCTGCTTGCCGCTCGCGACATCCTCCTGCCAGCGGCCGAAATACATCGGCACGTCGACCGTGCCCATGAACACCACATAGCCGGCGAGGCCAACGAGGACCGATCCCATCGCCAGCTGGACAGGTCCGGAAAACTCTCTGAGCAGCCGCAAGAGCGCGGCCGCCACGAGCAGGAACGACACCGCCCACAGCGAATTTTCGAGGGTGTTGCCGAGATAGCTGGTCGTGACCACCGCGTACCAGGAGCAGACCTCGGCCAGCAGGATCAGCGGAACGATGATCGCCGAGATATTGCGCACGGTGTCCGAGTTGGTCTGGCGGCCAAGCTGGCGCAACACGATGGCCCACTGGACCACGAAGCAGATCTCCGCGACGGTCGCCACCGAGCGGCCGACGAAGACGCTCGACAGCCAGGTGTCGAACAGACAGATGCGCTGCACATCGGCGCGCGGCAGGATGGAGCGAAAGGCGCAGCCGAACACATAGATGGCGCACAGAAGAAGCAGCAGCTCGATCCGGAATGTGCCGCCGTCACCGGCGAAACTCCGCCGGCGGAAACAGCGGTGCAGCCACAGGAGCGCCGCGATATTCGCGACGCTGGCGACGAGCAGGAAGCCCCACCAGACCGCAACCGGATTCGACCAGGCCAGCCAATCGACGCCCATCGCCATTCCTTCGCTGTCACGCCTCGTTCATGCAGCTGCAATAGTACTGACACACTGGGCGCCCGGAGGGGAACCCTCTGGCAGTGAAAGAACTGTGCGATAGGGGAAATCGGGGCCGGACGCATTGACGCGGGGTGCCTCTTGCTGCTGATTTCGGCTCAGCACCAATCGCTTCGGGGCGGCCGCCATGTCCATCCACGCGCTGCGCGAGAAACTGCGCAAGATCGAGGCCCTGTTCGCCGGCGCCGGTACGGCGGGCGAACGCAATGCCGCCGAGGCGGCGCTCGAGCGCATGCGGGTGCGGCTGAAAGAACTCGAACAACGCGACCCGCCGATCGAACTGCAGTTCTCTTTGCCCGACCGCTGGTCACGGATCCTGTTCACGGCGCTGTGCCGGCGGTACGGCCTGGAGCCCTACCGCTATCGCCGGCAACGCCGCACCACGCTCATGGTGCGGGCGCCGCGCCAGTTCACCCGGGAGGTGCTGTGGCCGGAGTTCAACGAGCTCAACGGCGACCTGCAGACCTATCTGCACGAGGTGACGCTGAAGCTCATCCGCCAGGAAGTTTACAGCGACACCAGCGACGCGCAGGAGCTTCCCGAGGCGCTGCCGGCGGCGTGATCGCAAATGGGAGTTGTGGTTTTTTCATGCGGGCAGCAGGACGCACGTATCGCGGTGAATAATCCGGCCTTGACTCTTCGACCCGCCGAAGTCCGAGCGCGGCGTTGCTTGGTAAGGTGCTGCACCCTTTTACCGATTGCCTGCGGCTTTCGTGCAATTCTGCATGAGCGTGTGAAGCGGATGACACGCTGCCGTCCGTCAGATGACTACTTTCGGGCACGCTTCCTGATCATTCACGATCAGGTTGAAGAATCCGAGGGAGGTTTGGGTATGACTAAGCTTGCATTCAGCGTGGCGGCTGCAGCGATGCTGGCCGGCCTGCCGGTGGCCACCCCGGCTCAAGCGCAGAATTGCCGCGACGCGTTCATCGTGATCCGCATGGACGACGGACGCACGGTTTCGCGCCGGGAGCGTCGTTGCGATGCTCCTCCGCCCGTGCAGCGGAACTGCCGCACACTGTTCATGAAGATCGTGGCCGACGATGGCCGCACGATCATGCGCAAGGAGCGCCGCTGCGGCTGAACGCCGGCAGGCCAGATCCGGTTCTGGGCGGTCTTGCGCCCGCATCGTGATGGCGCGTTCGACGCTGGGCGTAGCTATGCGCGAACGCGGGCCCCGGCCGCCGCATCGAAGCGCTGCCGCGCCTCGGCGATGGCGGCGCGGTTGCGCCGCGCCCACAGGCCGAGCTCGCTGACCGGATCGAGCAGCGAGCGCCCGAGCTTCGTCAGCTCGTAATCGACGCGCGGCGGAATGGTCGGGAACACCGTGCGGGTGACGAGCCCGTCGCGCTCCAGCGCGCGCAGCGTCAGCGTCAGCATGCGTTGCGAGATGCTGCCGAGCGCGCGGCGCAGCTCGTTGAACCGCTTCGGGCCGTCGCCCAGCGCCGAGACGACCAGCACGGTCCACTTGTCGCCGACGCGGGCGAGAACCTCGCTGACGGCGCGGCAGTCCTCGGCCACATGCAGGTCACCCGGTATCATTCGTGTGCCTTCTTGCCGGTGCGCTTTGGTCATCTATCTAGCCTCGGTATCAAACCAATACCGAGGTAGGGCTTCCCATGACAAAGCACAAGATCGCCGTCATCGTCGGCAGCAATCGCCAAGGCTCGCTCAATGCCCGCCTGGCACAGGCACTGGCCGTGCTCGGGGCCGACAGGCTTTCCTTCAGCTTCGTGCGCATCGACGACCTGCCGCTCTACAATCCGGACCTCGAAGCCGAACTGCCGGCGAGCGTCGCCCGGTTCAAGTCCGAGCTCGCGTCGGCCGATGGCGTGCTGGTGGTCACGCCCGAGCACAATCGCTCCATTCCGGCGGTGCTCAAGAACGCCATCGACTGGGGCGGGCGTCCCTACGGCCAGAACTCGTGGGCCGGCAAGGTGGCGGCCATCGCCGGCACGTCGCCGGGCGCGATCGGCGCCGGGATGGCGCAACAGCACTTGCGCCAGATTCTCGGCAGCTTTCTCGGCGTCCTCGTCATGGGCGGAGAAGCCTATATTGCGTTCAGGCCCGGTCTGGTGGACGACACCGGCAAGGTATCCGACGAGAGCACGCGGAATTTCCTCAAAGGCTTCGTCGACCAGTTTGCCTCTCTGCTGGGCCGGCTGTCCGGCACGCCGGAGCGGCTGAGCGAAGCGGCGGCGTAACCAGACACGAGGAGCATCCCATGTCCATCCGACCCGTGAAGCGGATCGTCCAGTCCCGGTCGACCATGGAGGGCGCCGGCGTGAAGCTGCGGCGCGCCTTCGGCTTCGGCGAGACGACGGAGTTCGATCCGTTCCTGCTGTTCGACGACTTCCGCAACGAGCGGCCGGACGACTACCGCGCCGGCTTTCCCTGGCATCCGCATCGCGGCATCGAGACCATCACGTATGTACTGGCCGGCACCGTCGATCACGGCGACAGTCTCGGCAACCGCGGCACGCTGGGAGCCGGCGACGTGCAGTGGAT
>DATFWC010000644.1:0-4393 GCA_035259885.1 Xanthobacteraceae bacterium | reverse complement strand
GCCGGGCTAAGCGATGCGAGAGCGACCACATCATCACCCCGCTCCCGGGAACGATGGCGGAACAATTTTGCAAACGCTTTGCAAACGGGCGGTGACCCGGGCCGGCAAGTTCAAAGACTGGTGTTGATTTCGGGGAAAAATTGGTCGGAGCGCCGAGATTTGAACTCGGGACCCCCAGTCCCCCAGACTGGTGCGCTAACCGGGCTGCGCTACGCTCCGCCGTGGCAATGAGGCCGATGCTCTACGCCGCCGCCGCCTGTGGTGCAAGTGCGGCCGCCGGCACCCGGCGCCGCACCACGTGGGCGCGCGCGGCGGCCATCAGGCCCCACAGCACGCCGAGGATGAGGAAATAGTGGCGCCAGTGGTCGCTGTCGATGAGGAAGCTCTCGAGCGAAACGCCGACGAAGGCGGCGTAGACCGCGAGATAGGCCGGCCGCCACGGCGTGGTCCGGAACGCGGCGCGCAGGCCCATGACCACGGTGGTGGCGGTTAGCGCCAGGTAGCTGACGCCGGAGAGCCATCCCCCCGAGATGAACGCATTGAGGTAGGCGTTGTGCGGATCCTCGGGGAATATTTTTCGGAACTGCAGCGGCCCGATGCCGAACGGATGATCGAGCGCCATCAGGAATCCGAGCAGGTGCCGCCCGAAGCGGCCGGTGTGGCCGACGTCGTAGCTCTGCTCCAGGCTGGCGCGTTCCTTGAACAGAGCGGCGACCTGGTCGATTGATAGAAGCACGACGACGACGGCGGCCACCACGACGACCCCGGCCAGCGCGAACAGGACGATGCGCGCGCGCTCGCGCGTCGAGCGCGTGGTGATGAAGGACAGCGCCATCATGACGCCGGCGGCGATCGCGAACTGGCCCCAGGCGCCGCGCGAGAACGATAGGAACAGCGCCGCCAGCAGCAGCATGAGCAGAACGCCGGCGCGAAGACCGTCGGCGAGGCGGCCGGCGAGAACGCGCTGGAACGCGAGCAGGGCCGGCAGCACGACGAAGGCACCGAGCACGTTGGGGTCGTTGAAGGTGCCGCGCGCGCGATCGTAGAGGACGAACAGATCCGCCCCCGGCAGCAGCCGGAAATAGCCGACGATGCCGGCCAGCGCCGCGATCGCCGCCGCCGCACTGTAGCCGCGCAGCAGCAGCGACAGCCGCGCCTGCGTGTTGCTGCCGAGCATGGCGGCAAACAGCAGCGCCGTCACGCCGAGGTAGCAGGACACGAGCACCCACAGCAGCGTCTTCGGCTGGCCGAGCACCGGGATGACCGCGACGGCAAAGCCGATGTTGTAGAGCACGAGCAGGACGGCGAACGGCATGAGCGCCGACGACAGCGACAGGCCGGTGGCGACTAACGCGACGATCGCCAGCAGCGACGCCATCTCGTAGGGGCTCGGCTCCATGAACACGAATGCGCCGAACAGGCCGGTGAGCCAGAGCAGCGCGCCGCGCAGCGCTTCCACCGAGGCCGTCAGCCGCGGCGCATGCACGGCGGGCGCGGTGCTCATCAGTAGGCGTTCTCGTGGCGCGCCAGCGCCACCGGCGTCATGGCCAGGATGTACAGGTCGAACAGCACCGACCAGTTCTCGATGTAGTAGAGGTCGTGCTCGACGCGGCGCTGGATCTTCTCGTGCGTGTCGGTCTCGCCGCGCCAGCCGTTGACCTGGGCCCAGCCGGTGATGCCGGGCTTGACCCGGTGGCGGGCGAAATAGCCGTCGACCGCCTCGTCATACAGGCGGTTCTCGGCCTTGGCATGCATGGCGTGCGGCCGCGGGCCGACCAGCGACAGGTCGCCCTTGAGCACCACGTTGATGAGCTGCGGCAGCTCGTCGATGCTGGCTTTGCGGATGAACCGGCCGACCCGGGTCACGCGCGGATCATTGCGCGTCGTCAGGCGCGCCGCGGTCGCATCGCACTGATCGACGTACATCGAGCGGAACTTGAAGACCTCGATCATCTCGTTGTTGAAGCCGTAGCGCTTCTGCTTGAAGAAGACCGGGCCGCGGCTGTCGAGCTTGATGGCGATGGCGGCGAGCACCATGACGGGCGTCGCGGCAAGCAGCAGCAGGCCGCCCACGAGCTTGTCGAACAGCCATTTCATCACCACGTCCCAGTCGGTGATCGGCTTGTCGAACAGGTCGAGCACCGGGACATTGCCGATATAGGAGTAGGAGCGCGGCCGGAAACGCAGCTTGTTGGAATGCGCGGCGAGACGGATGTCCACCGGCAGGATCCACAGCTTCTTGAGCATCTGCAGGATGCGCACCTCGGCCGAGATCGGCAGCGAGAAGATCACCAGATCGACGCGCGTGCGCCGCGCGAACTCGACCAGATCGTCGACGGTGCCGAGCTTGCGGCGGCCGGCCAGCGTGTCGGGCGAGCGTTCGTCGCTGCGGTCGTCGAACACGCCGACCACGTGCACGTCGGAGTCGCGCTGCGCCTTGATTGCCTCGATGAGCGACTCGCCGGCCTCGCCGCCGCCCACCACGATCGTTCGCCGTTCGAGCCGGCCCTCGTGGCTCCAGTGGCGCACCACCGCCGCCAGTACTGCGCGGAAGCCGACCAGCGCCAGGAAGCCGACGATGTAGCTGCCGGCGAGCCAGACGCGGGAGAACATGCCCTCGAACTTGGCGAAGAACGCGGCCGCCATGGCCAGGAGGAACACGATGGTCCAGGCCACGCCGAGCCGCGTGATCTGCCGCACCGGGCTGCGGAATGCCTGCACGTCGTAGACGTCGGCGACCTGGAACGCGAGCACGGCCAGGACCGCGATGCCGATGAAGGCGCCGGCGTAGTACCAGGCGAAGCCGTAGGTGGGGAACACATGGACGAGGTGGATGGCCAGGCCGATGGCGGCGATCGAGATGGCATCGATCATGCGCACGATGCCGGCGAGCACGATGGGCGAATAGGCCGGCGCGACCGGCTCGGCCGCCACCCGCTCGGCCTCCGGCATCAACGGCCGGGTAGGCGCGAGCGCGACCGCTGCTGCCGGCGCAGCGGCGGCGGTGCACACGGGGGCGGCGCCCATCACCTTGCGAGCGTCGAACTGGAGCATGACACGCTTACACAGCAACCAGGGTTCGGAACCGCCGGCGGAACTCGCCGGTCCTGTGGTAGGGCAAAAAGGTTCAAGAAATACTTAGAGCGGGATGACTTTCTCCGAATCGCCATCCCGCTCTAACTCACGCTTGGAGCATGATCTTTTCCGAAAACCGGCATCCACTTTCGGGATCATGCTCTTGGCTCGACGCGAGCTTCGTCAGCATGGTTAACGATGACGGGCCGCCATCGCGTCGCTGTAGGCGGCGAGCACCGCGTCGGTCATGGCGGCGGCGGAGAAATGCGCGCCGACACGCGCGTGCAGGCGCGATGCCGCGGCGCGCGCGGCGTCCGGCTCGCGCAGCCTCGCGGTGATGGCGGCCGCAAGCGCGGCGGCGTCGCCCGGCGAAACGAGGTCGGTCGTGTCCGGCCCAAAAATTTCCGGGATGCCGCCCACGCGGGTGGCGATCATCGGCACGGCGGCGGCCGCTGCCTCAAGCACCACATAGGGCAACGATTCTGCCCGCGAGGGAACGACCAGGATCCGGCCCGCCGCGAAGGCTTTGCGCGCCGGCAGCGCGCCGGCGAAACGTACCGCGCCGTCGAGACGCAGGGCGCTGATCCTGGCGGCGAGCGCCGCCCGGTCTGGTCCGTCTCCCACCACGGTGGCGGTCACCGGGCGCCACGCGCGTGCAACCAGCGCCATGGCGTCGATCAGCACGTCGATGCCCTTCAGGGCGCGCAGTTCGCCGACGAACACGAGATCGGTCGCATCGGGGCGCGGCTCGACGGCCAAGAACTCGTCCGGCGTGACGCCGTTGTGCACCACGCGCGCCAGCCGCGGCTCGCCGATCTTGGCGGCGAACGTCTCGCGCGCATAGGCGCTTTCGAACAGCACGAGCTCGCTGCGCGGGATGAGCAGCCGCTCGGCCGCGAGATAGAACAGCCCGGCGGGCGCGCCCCAGCCGTAGTGCAGGCTGCCGCCGTGCGGCGTGTAGACCCGCAGCGCACCGGCCGCCGCGGCCAGGCGTGCATAGGCGCCCCCCTTGGCGCCATGGCCGTGCACCACGTCGGCGCTGCGCTGGCCGGCATGGCGGGCGACCGCGGCAACCGCCGTGATGTCGCTGACAGCAACGTGGCGGCGCATGGGCAGGCGCGTCACGCCAAGCGTCAGCTGCGGCGCCAGCGCTGACAGGACCGCATGGGCGCGCTCGCCGCCGGTCAGCGCATCGGCGACAATGCCGACCGCATGGCCGCCCGCCGCCTGGCCGCGCGCGAGATCGACCACGTGGCGAAATAGCCCGCCGACCGGCGCGCGCAGAACATGGAGAATCTTCAGCGGCTGGCGCTGCTCC
>DATFWC010000643.1:0-3852 GCA_035259885.1 Xanthobacteraceae bacterium | reverse complement strand
GACCAGAAGCTTGTCGGCGCGCATCGCCTCGGTGGCGGCGTCGTGCCGGCGATCGAGCGACGTCAGCTCGCCGCGCAGATCGGCTTCGATGCGCCGCGCCGCCTCGAACTCGAGCCGATACTGGTCGCGCTCGCGCTCCCGCTCCGCGAGCTGCTGGACCAGCATGGCGATCTGGCCCTCGAGTTCGCTCACGCGGGCGCTGAGGTTGTGCGCTTCGGCGGTCTGGTCGGCGAGTTGCTGCTCCAATTCGCCCACGAGCCGTCCCAGATTCTCCACTTTGCCGCGCTCGTCGGCCAGATTCTGACTTGCCGTCTCGACGTTGAGCCGCGCCTGGGCCAGGCGGCCTTCGGTCTCCTTCACTTCGCGCTCGAGCGTCGTCACCTCTTCCTGCAGCGCGTCAATCTGTGTCCTGAGCGCGACGATCTCGACGCCCTGGCCGGCGGCGGTGACCGACTTTTCGTCGAACGCGGAAGTCAGGCTGGCGAAGTCGGACTGCCGCTCGGTCAGCGATCGCTCCGCCTGGCGCAACGCGCCGGTCTTCAGCGCAAGCTCGTCCTCGGTGGTGCGCAGCTGCTCCTTCAAGGCCTTCTCGCGCGCTTCGAGCGCGAAGATGGTGGCGGTCTTTTCCCCGACGTCGACCCTGAGGCGATTGATCGCGTCGGTCTTCTTGCCCAGTTCCGCCAACTGGCTGGTGGTCTTGGCCTTGAGCTGGTCCACGCTCATCTCGAGGCGGCGCGTCGACATGGCGAACTCGGCGCGCAGTTGATCCTTGTCGGCCTGGATCTCGGCCATCGACACCGGCGTGGAGGCTTCCAGGCGCTTGGCCGTCAGCCGCACCGCGCGGGCATGCACCAGCGGCACGATCACCAGCCCGAGCAGGCTCGCGATCAGGAATCCGAGCGCGAAATAGATGATCGGCTCGATCATGGAAATGCCTCTGCGCTCCCGCCGTGTCCGACGCCAACATGGCATGGGCGCCGCGCCGGCACCAGCCGGGGCGGTCGGTTAACCTAAATCGGCGCGCCGACGTTCCGCGCCGCGCCGATCGTCAAAACACTAGAAGGGATTCCACGTCGGACGATCGGTGAACTTGAGATAGCCGACATTGGCGCCGAGGCGCAGCCCCACGCCCGAGCGAATCGGCACCACGACGATGTTGTTGAAGGTCAGCACCGTCATGCCCAGGCCGCCGACCACGTAGGCCGATCCGTCGACGCCGACGAAGCGCTGATAGATCGCATCCGTGGCCGGCAGACCATAGACCAGCATCATGGTGCGGGCGCCTTCACCGCCGAAATCCCAGCCGACCGTCGGTCCCTGCCAGAATACGCGCAGGTCCCCGGCATTCTTGGTGTAGAGCGCGCCTTCGCCGAAGCGCAGGCCGCCGATGAATGCGCCGCCGCCTTCCTGGCCGAGGATATAGCCGTTGGGCAGGCCGAACTGGCTGCCGGCCTTCTCCACGATCTGCGCCAGGCCGCGCGACACGGTGCCGAAGAAACGATGGCCGGCGTCAACGACCTCGTTCGACGAATAGGCCGGCACCGGTGCCGGCCCGGGCGCCGGTTCCGGCGGCGGCGCCGGCTGCGCCGCAGCCGTCATTACCGCGATCGCGCCGACCAGCAGCGCGATCAAAACAATCTGGATACGAAGGCCAGCGCGCATGAATTTCCCCTCGAGATCGATCTATTCTTTAACGGCTTGCACATATCGATGGCCTAAGAAACGGCCGCAAATCACTCGACTCGCAGATCATCGGCAAAAGTATGACCGCACCACGGCGTAGCAGAAAGGGCTGGTTCCGGCCATTCCTCACGGGATTGGCGCTGGCCGCGGCATTGCCGGCGGCGGTCACCTCGCTGGCCGCCGCTACCACCGAGCGCATCGTGGTGGATCGGCGCACCGGGCTGGCCATCTACGGCTTCGACCCGGTCGCCTATTTCACCAGCGCGGCGGCCGCGATGGGAAGCGAGGAGCTGGAACTGCCCTATGGCGGCGCCGTGTGGCGGTTCCGCAATGCCGGTAATCGCACGGCGTTCGCCGAGCGTCCGGACGTCTACATGCCGCAGTTCGGAGGTTACGACCCGATCGTGCTGGCCCACGGGAGCGCGACACCCGGCCATCCGCACCTCTTCGTGGTCGCCGAGAACCGCCTGTTCTTGTTCCACACGCGCGAGGCCCGCGACCGCTTTGCCGCCGACCCGCAGCGGGCAATCGCCGCCGCCAGCGCCAGTTGGCCGGACATCGTGCGCGAGCTTCCCTGACACGCGATCGCAAGCGACCGCGGGCATCAGACGCCATAGCGGCGCGCGGCTTCGCCATCCCCCCACGCCACGAAGGCCGGAACGCGGAAGTCCCGCTGCACCCCGCCATAGCGGATGGCGCCGCCCTCTGGCTGAGTGACCGACCCGCCGGCGGCGACGAGCACGGCATGACCGGCGGCGATGTCCCATTCGCTGGTGGGCGCCAGCCGCGCATAGAGGTCGGCGCCCCCTTCGGCGACCAGACAGAATTTTGCCGATGAGCCCAATGCTGTGCGCTCGGTTACCGGCAGGCGATCGAGCAGGGCTGCCGTCCGCGCATCGCCGTGCGACCGGCTCACGGCGGCGACCAGCCCCTGCGCCGGCGCCTTGCGGGTGTGGATGGCGGTCGGGTCGGCCGGCTCGCCGGCGGCCAGGACAAGCCGCTCGGCGCCGTGCCCGACGATGCCGCGCCACACGCGTTGCAGCGCCGGGCCGGCGACCACGCCCATCACCGGGCTGCCATCGGCGACCAGCGCGATGTTCACGGTGAATTCCGGCCTGCCGGCCAAGAACTCCCGCGTGCCGTCGAGCGCGTCGACCAGCACGAAACAGGACGGCAGCGCTGACGGACGCATCGTGCCTTCTTCCGATACCACCGGCACGCCCGGCAGCAGACGCTCCAGTCCCTCCAGGATCACGGCCTCGCCGGCCTCGTCGGCGGCCGTGACCGGAGACTGGTCCGCTTTCAGGCGCTGGTCGAGCGCCGCCGGCGCGATGGCCATGATGGCGGCCGCGGCACGCGCCGCCAGCATGGTCAGCTGGTCGAGCAGCCGGCCATCGTCGGCCAGGGAATATACTGACGGCATGTTTCCTTGCCTTGCCGGTTCGACCGCGTGTATCACAGGCCGTAAGCCGCAGGCGAAGCCGATTCGCGGCCATTCAGCCCATAACCCCTGACTGCCCGGAGAGTTTGCTCATGTCCGGCCCCGCTGTGCCCGATTCCCTCGACCTCGCGGCGTTGTTGTGCTCGCGGGTGTGCCACGACCTCATCAGCCCGGTCGGCGCGATCGTCAACGGGCTGGAGGTGCTCGAGGACGACAACGACGAATCGACCAAGACTTTCGCCCTCGATCTTATCAAGAAGAGCGCGCGGCAGGCCTCGGCCCGGCTGCAGTTCTGCCGCCTGGCGTTCGGCGCCGCCGGCTCAGCCGGGGCGCAGATCGATCTCGGCGATGCCGAATCGGTGGCCCGCGGTTTTCTTGAGGATGACAAGACCAAGCTCGCCTGGAACCTGCCGCGCCTCCTGTTGCCGAAGAACCGGGTCAAGCTCCTGCTCAACCTGCTGCTGCTCGGCGGGCAGACCATCCCGCGCGGCGGCACCATGACGGTCGACCCGCTCGGCGACGGGGAGACAATGGGGTTCAAGGTGAGGGCCTCCGGGCTCAATGCCCGTATTCCCCAGGCGGTGCCGGGGCTGCTTTCCGGCGAGACCGCCGACCATCCGGTCGATGCCCATGGGATACAGCCCTTGTTCGCCGGCATGCTGGCCCGCGCCTGCGGGCTCAACGTGGCCATGGCGGCCAACGGCGACGGTATCCTGTTGACGGCCGCC
>DATFWC010000642.1:0-3190 GCA_035259885.1 Xanthobacteraceae bacterium | reverse complement strand
AGCGCGCCGGTGAGCGCGGCCAGCGCAAAGCCGCGCTCGGGATCCGGCACACTGCGGAAATGCTCGGTCATCAGCCGGATCTTGTTGTTGCGGCCGTGCTCGAAGGCGAGACGGTCGAGGAGGGCGGCGAAGCGGTTCATGCCGTGACCTCGCCGTCCTGCGGCTCGGCGCCTTCCTCCTCGTCGCCATAGCCGACGATGCGCAGCGGCCGTGCTTTCAGGCCGCGCTGCTGGCACCAGTGCACCAGCGCGTCCTCCTCGCCGTGCGTCACCCACACCTCGCTTGCCGCCGTCGCCGCGATGGTGGCCGTGAGACCGTCCCAGTCGGCATGGTCGGAGATGACCAGCGGCAGGTCGATCTGGCGCTGGCGCGCCCGCGCGCGCACGCGCATCCAGCCCGACGCGAACGACGTGACCGGATCGGGAAAGCGCCGCGACCACAGTTCCTTCACAGCTGAGGGCGGGCACAGCACGGTGGCGCCGGCCAGATCGGATTTCGCCGCGTCGCGCGCCAGGCGCAGGTCGCCGAGGTCGATGCCGCGCGCTACGTAGTAGCGCGTCAGCCCCGCGAGCGCGCCGTGCAGGTAGATCGGCCGCGTGTACCCGGCCCCGCGCAGCAGCGCGACCACCCGCTGCGCCTTGCCCAGGGCATAGACCCCGACCAGGTGCGCGCGCTCGGGAAACAGCGCCACCGATTGCAGCAGTTTTGCAATTTCCCCGGCCGGATCGCCGTGGCGGAACACCGGCAGGCCGAAGGTGGCCTCGGTGATGAACAGGTCGCAGGCAATGGGCTCGAATGGCGCGCAGGTCGGATCGGCCACGTTTTTGTAGTCGCCCGAGGCGACGACGCGCCGCCCGTTGCGTTCGATGCAGATCTGCGCCGAGCCGAGCACGTGGCCGGCTGGCCGGAATGTCACCGTCACGCCGTTGACATCGACCGTCTCGCCGTAGCCCACGGCCTGCATGGTGCCGGCGCAGCCCTCGCCGCAGCGGAGCCGCATGAGGTCGAGCGTTTCGCGCGTCGCCAGCACGGCGCCGTGGCCCGGCCGCGCGTGGTCGGAATGCGCATGCGTGATGAGCGCCTTGTCGACCGGACGCACCGGATCGATATAGAACCCGCCCGCCGGGCAGCACAGGCCGGCGGGCGTCGGAACCGCCAGATCTTCCATCGGCATGCAGGCTACATAATCATTCCCCCGCATGGTGACGAGTTCTGCACCGCTGTTCGTCTCCTCCGGCGACCTCGTCGCCGACCGGCGCTACCGCTGGGCGATCGACCATGCCCGGCGCGGAGATTTTCTGGCAGCCGCCGACATTCTGGCGCAGACCGTGGAACTGGCTCCGGGCTTCGCCACCGCGTGGTTCGCGCTCGGCGCCATCCGCGACCAGCTGGGCGACCGCGCCGGCGCGGTCGCGGCCTTTTCCGCCGCGCGCGACGCCGATCCCGAGGACTACCACGGTGCCAGGTTGCACCTGGCACGCTTGGGCGCCGGCGAGGCCACGCCGGAGATGAGCGAGACCTACGTCCGGCGCCTGTTCGACCAGCACGCGCCCGACTTCGACACGACCATGCTGGAGCGCCTCGACTATCGTGGGCCGCAGCTTCTGCTGCGTGCCGTGCAATCCGTGGCCGGCGAGCGGCTGCGCATCGGCAGCATGCTGGATCTCGGCTGCGGCACCGGCCTCGGCGGCGCGGCGTTCCGGCCATATGTGGACTGGCTCGTCGGCGTGGATCTCGCGCCCGCCATGGTCGCCGCGGCACGGGCCAAGGGCCTGTACGACCGGCTGGCCACGGATGAACTGGTGCGCTTCCTGCGCGCCGAGGCGGACAGCCAGGCGCACTTCCATCTCGTGCTGGCGGCCGACGTGTTCGTCTATTGCGGCGAGCTGTTTTCCATCGCGGCCGCGGTTGCCAGCGTGCTCGCGCCCGATGGCTTTTTTGCCTTCACGGTCGAGCGCCTCGATGGTCCAGGCGTGCAGTTGCGCGAAACTTTGCGCTATGCCCATTCGTCCGAGCACGTGCGCGACGCGCTCGACCGCGCCGGGCTGGCCACAAAGATTCTCGAATCGGCCGCAACCCGCAGCGAGAAGGGTGTTCCGGTCGCCGGCCTCGTTGTCGTGGCGCGCCGCCGGGACGCCGATCGGAACGGGAAACCATGACCACGGAACTGAAGCTGCTCGCATTGAGTGTCGTGCTTGGCTTCGTGCACATCGTGCTGGCGTCGCACGCCGCCAGCTTCAGGTACGGCTATCGCTGGAGCGCAACTGCGCGCGATCAATCGATGCCGCCGCTGGAAGGTGTCGCCGGCCGGCTCGAGCGCGCGGCGCGCAATTTTTTGGAGACCTTTCCCTTGTTCGCCGCCGTTGTCCTGCTCGCCCATGTGGCGGGCAAGGAATCCGCGCTGACATGGTGGGGCGCCAATCTGTATGTCTGGGCGCGCGTTAGCTATTTGCCGCTTTACGCGTCGGGCGTGTTTCTCGTGCGTTCGCTGGTGTGGAATATCGCGGCCTTCGGCATTTTCCTGATCCTGGCCGCATTGTTCGTCTAGCTTGGCAGGGCCAGAGCGCCTACGTCTCGTGTTGATGCTCGATCGCGCCGAAAACCCGCTTCTTCCCGAAACATTCGCGCGCTGGTTCGCGCAGCGCGGCTGGACGCCGCGCGCGCACCAGCTCGAGCTCCTGGCCAAGGCGCGCGCCGGCCGCTCGGTGCTGCTGATCGCGCCGACCGGCGGCGGCAAGACACTGGCCGGATTTCTGCCGACGCTCGTCGAGCTGAGCACAGCCGCGGGCGCCGCGCCCGCCGTGCGTCCGCCGTTGCGCGGGCTCGAGCGCGCGCCGCGGCCCGGCGGCCTGCACACCCTCTACATCTCGCCGCTGAAGGCGCTGGCGGTGGACATCGCGCGCAACCTGGAGCGCCCGGTCGCCGAGATGGCGCTGCCCATCCGCGTCGAGACGCGCACCGGCGATACCCCGGTGTCGCGGCGCCAGCGTCAGCGCCGTGATCCGCCCGACATCCTGCTCACCACGCCGGAGCAGCTGGCGCTGCTGCTGGCGTCGCCCGACGGGCCGTTCCTGTTCGGCACGCTCAGGCGCATCGTGCTCGACGAGCTGCATTCGATCGTCATGTCGAAGCGCGGCGATCTCCTCTCGCTCGGCCTGGCGCGCCTGTTCCGGCTGGCGCCGGGCCTTAC
>DATFWC010000641.1:0-4374 GCA_035259885.1 Xanthobacteraceae bacterium | reverse complement strand
CATGGCGGCCGAGATGGGGATTGCCACCGGCATCGATCTCGACGCGCTGATCGACGCGTCCCGCCTGGCGCAGCAGATGCTGGGCCGCACACTGCCCGGCATGGTGATGAAGGCCGGCAAAGCGAGCGAGCTGCACCGCCGCGACACCGCCCGCGTCAAGGTGGATTGAGGGACGCGCGCCGCGCGCCGTAGGATGGGTTGAGCGCAGCGAAGCCCACGCGGTCTTTTGGGCGGCTCACGACGCGTGGGCGTCGCGCGCCAAGCGGAAAAACAACGATCGAGTGGTGCTGGCGCTCAGCCCACCCTCCGAAGCGTATCTCCTTATCCGCGATACCCCAGCCTCGCCGACATTTCCGCGGCGGTGTCGGCGACCAGCGGCCGCAGCGCCTGCTCGCCGCCAAAACGGTCGCTCGCCTTCTCCGGCACGACGACGGTGACGGCCGCGATCGTCGCCGAGGCGTGGTCGCGGATCGCGCAGGCGAGGCTGACCAGGCCGGGATCGATGATCGAGCGGTGGAACACGTAGCCGCGCTGGCGATCGGCCCGCGCCATGGCGCAAAAATTCTGCCAGGCCGGGCATTCGAGATCGCGGCCTTCGCGCTTGAGCCGGTGAAAAGTGTCGGCGAGCTGGACGTCGTCCTGAAACGCGAGCATGACGCGGCCGCTCGACGTCATGTGCGCCGGCAGGCGCGCGCCGATCTGCAGGTTGCTGACCAGCCCGACCGCCGGCACCGCGCGCGCCAGGTATACGGCATGCCAGCCGTCGAGGATCGCCAGATAGGCGGCGGCCGCCGTGCGGCCGCTGAGATTGCGCAAATAGGGCTGGGCGACCTCGGTGATCGCCTGCGAATGCAGATACTCGAAGCCGAGGCTGAGCGTCTTCGACGTCAGCCGGTACTTGCGCGTCTCCTCGTCGCGCACCACAAACCCGTCCTTGTCCAGCGTGTAGATCAGCCGGTAGGCGGCCGATCGCGACAGTTTTGTGCCGCGCGCGATGTCGACCAGGGACAGGGCGGGGGTGGTGCGAGTGAACAGCGCCAGGACGTTCAGGCCGCGCGAGAGCCCCGGCACCATGTAGCGGGGATCGATCATGTCGCCCTTGGGCCCGGGCTTGCGGGCCTGACCCCGGTTGCCGTTCATCGCAGGCCTTGTTTGATATATCAGACATGATGTTGAAACATAAAACCGGTTTGCGCAAGCTGGACCCGTCGCTACGGGCGTCAGGATCCATGGGTCTCACCGGAGAGATCGGCGAGTTCGTCGCCGGGTTGCGGTTCGAGCGGCTGCCGCCCGACGGCGTCGCCACCGTGTGCCTGGGCTTCACCGATTGCGTCGCCGTGATGGTGGCGGGCTGGGACGAGCCGGTAAGGCGCGTCGCGGCGCAAACCTTCGGCCGCCGGGTGAGCGAGCGGTCGAACCGGCCGCTGCACGGCGTCGACGCGGCGACCCCCGATCTGGCGCTGCTCTATGCCGTCGCGGCGCATGCGCTCGATTATGACGACACCGCGCTGCTCGGCCATCCCAGCGCCATCCTGGTGCCGGCCATCCTGGCCGAAGCCAACGACATCGGCGCCGACGGCCAAAAGATGATTGTCGCCTATGCGGCCGGCTACGAGGTGTGGGCCGAGCTCATCCGGCGCGAGCGCAACCAGCACCATGAAAAAGGGTGGCACCCGACCGCGATGTTCGGCGCGCTGGCGTCCGCCGCGGCCTGTGCCTCGCTGCGCGGGCTCGATGCCGCGCAGGCCAGCCAGGCGGTGGCCATGGCGGCGTCGCTCGCCGGCGGCCTGGTGGCCAATTTCGGCTCGATGACCAAGCCGCTCCAGGTCGGGCGAGCGGCGCAAGCCGGCGTGCTGGCGGCGCGCCTGGTCGAGAAAGGCATGACCGCCTCGATGGACGCCATTGAGGACGACCTCGGCTTCCTGCGCGCCATTTCCCCGCGCGGCGCGGTGGACACCGAGAGCCGCGCCCGCCTGGGCGAGAGCTGGGCCATCCAGCGCCACGGGCTCAACGTCAAGCTCTATCCGGTGTGCTACGCGGCGCATCGCGCGCTCGACGCCGTGCTGGACGTGCGGGCGGAGCATCGCATCGCGGCCGACGACGTCGCGGCGGTCACACTCGAACTCGGCGAGACGCAGACGAAGATTTTGCGCATTCACCGGCCGAAAAATGCGCTCGACGCGAAAATGTGCGGCGAATTCGCCGCCACGGCGGCGCTCATCGCCGGGCAATGCAGCCTCGCGGAGCTCAGCGATTCGTTCGTGCAGCGCGCCGACGTGCAGGATTTCCTCCCCAAGGTGCGGATCGATCCGATTGCCGAAAAGGATGCGGACGAGCCGGCGCATTCGCCCTTCGACCGCGTGCGGCTGGCGTTGCGCGACGGCCGCGAGATCGTGTCCGCTCCCGTGCACAAGGCGCGCGGCCACTTTGCGCGGCCGGTGGACGGCCAGCGGCTGTGGAACAAATTCTCCGACTGTGCGGGCGAGGGCCTGGGGGCGCTGGAGACGAAAATTCTGTTCGACGCGTTGCAGCACCTGCCCCAACTGGCCTGCGTGAGCCATCTCGAGCTGCTGCCCACGCCGCGCTCAGCGGTGCATTGATCATGTCATCGCGCTACTCCGGATTGCGCCACCTCGAAGTCGAGGAGCCGGATCCCGGACTGCTGGTCGTGCGCTTCAACCGGCCGGAGGTGTACAACGCGCTCAACACCGCGACGTCGGAGGATCTGCGCACCGTGTTCGGGCCGCTCGCCTTCACGCCCGGCGATGTGCGCTGCGTGATCCTCACTGGCGCTGGCGACAAGGCGTTCAGCGCCGGCGGCGATCTCAAGGAGCGCCACGGCATGTCGGACGAGACGTGGCGCCGGCAGCATGCCATCATCGAGGAAGGCGCCTACGCCATCATCAATGCCTCGATCCCGGTGATCGCCGCCGTCAACGGCATCGCCTATGGCGGCGGCTGCGAGCTCGCGCTGTGCTGCGATTTCATCTACGCGGCGCGCACCGCCAAGTTCGCGCTGCCGGAAGTGACGCGCGGCATCATGCCGGGCGCCGGCGGCACGCAGAACCTGCCGCGCGCCGTGGGCGAGCGCCGCGCCAAGGAAATCATTTTTTCCGGCCAGCCGTTCAGCGCAGAAGACGCGTACCATTGGGGGATGGTCAACGCGTTGTGCGAGCCGGCGGACCTCATGACGCGTGCGCTCGCGGCGGCGCGCACGATCTGCGACAATGCCCCGATCGCGGTGCGCCAGGCCAAGAAGGCCATTCGCAACGGCATGCAGGTCGACCTCACCACCGGCCTCGCCTTCGAGGTCCAGGCCTATGACCGCATCATCTCCACCGATGATCGGTTGGAAGGCGTGCGCGCGTTCAACGAAAAGCGCAAGCCCAAGTTCTTGGGGCGCTGACATGTCTGTTTCGGACGCGCTCAGCACGCCGCCTCGCGCCGATGAGGGCATCGACGTTCCGCTCGGCAACGACTTTCCCGAGATCCGTGCCGCCATCCGCGCCATCTGCCGGAAATTTCCCGATGCCTATTGGCGCGATCTCGAGGACCGCGATGAGTACGCGGAAGAGTTCGTCGCCGAACTCGGCAAAGCCGGCTATCTCGGCGCCGCCATCCCGGAACAATACGGCGGCGCCGGTCTGCCGATCCGCGCCGGCTGCGCCATCCTCGAGGAAATCCACGCCTCCGGCTGCAACGCCTATGCCTGCCACGCGCAGATGTACATGATGGGCACGCTGCTGCGGCACGGCAGCGAGGAGCAGAAGCGCCGCTACCTGCCCGGGATTGCCGACGGCTCGATCCGCTTCCAGGCGTTCGGCGTCACCGAGCCGACCACCGGTTCCGACACCACCCAGATCAAGACATTTGCGCGGCGCGAGGGCGACCACTACGTCGTCAATGGCCAGAAGGTGTGGACGTCGCGCGCGCACAAGTCCGACCTCATGCTGCTGCTGGTGCGCACCACGCCGGCCGATGAAGTGGCGAAACGTTCGGACGGCCTGTCGGTGCTGCTGGTGGAGATGCGCGAGGCCGTCGGCCGCGGCCTGACCATCCGCCGCCTCGACACCATGGTCAATCATCAGACCAACGAGGTGTTCTTCGACGATCTCAAGGTGCCGGCCGCCAACCTGATCGGGCTGCAGGACCACGGCTTCCGCTACATCCTCGACGGGATGAACGCGGAGCGCATCCTGGTGGCCGCTGAGTCGCTCGGCGACGCGCGCTACTTCATCGAGCGCGCCGCCCAGTATTCCAAGGAGCGCATCGTGTTCGGCCGGCCGATCGGGCAGAACCAGGCGATCCAGTTCCCCATCGCGCGCGCCTATGCGGAATGGAAAGCCGCCGACCTGACGACCAGGGCGGCGGCGA
>DATFWC010000640.1:0-6176 GCA_035259885.1 Xanthobacteraceae bacterium | reverse complement strand
CTTCTGGGCTGCCGCCGCCAGCGCCCGTCGTGCCGCCGCCGCCATGGCGACGTCGATCATGCGCCCGTCGACCGTGGTGCTGGCGCGGCCCTGCGCCACCGCCTGGTCGAACGCCGCCAGCACGCGGGCGTAATAATCGAGCTCGGCCTGGCTCGGCCGGTACAGCCGGTTGCACGGCTCGATCTGCGAGGGATGGATCAGCTTGCGGCCGCGATAGCCGAGGCGGCGCGACAGCGCGGTGTCGCGCTCGAACCCCTCCGGATCGCGCACGTTGGCGAACACGCCGTCGAGCGGCGTGTCGAAGCCGGCGGCGCGGGCGGCGAGCAGCGTGTGGCTGCGCGCATGCAGCATTTCCGGCCCGTCGATCGACCAGGCGCAGCCGAGATCGGTGTTGAGGTCTCCATCCTGGGCGCCGCCGAAGGTGATCGACACCACGCGTGCCGCGGCAATCGCCATGTCGTAAGCGTTGAGCACGCCGCGCGCGCTCTCGATCGCCAGGACGAGCTTGACGGCGCCGAAGTCCAACCCCCGCCTGGCCTCGAGGCCACCGATCAGCTCGTCCCAGCGCAGCACATCGTCGCGGCTGTCCACCTTGGGGACGAACAGCCCGGCAACGCCCTCCACGCCGATCACGGCGTCGAGGTCGTCGCGGCCGAATTCCGTGGTCAGCGCGTTGGGCCGCACCCATACCCGCAGGTCGGGGATTTTTGGCGCGTAGTCGCGCACGCCCTGGCGCGCACGCACCTTCTCGGCCGGCGGCACCGAATCCTCGAGGTCGAAGATGAAGGCATCCGCCGCCAGCCCCAGCGCCTTGTCGAGAAATTTTTCGCGATTGGCCGGAACGTAGAGAAAGCTGCGCGGCAGCGGCATGGGTCAGGCTTTCAGTATGGAACGCGGGTCATGCAGCTTGCTCCACCTCTCCCCAGCGGGGAGAGGCATAGGCGGCCTTCGGCCGCCGTTCTTGAAGCCAAGAACGCCGATGCGAAGCATCGGCTTTGGCGCGCAGCGCGCCGGGTGAGGAGGCAAGGGCCTGTCGAGAATCACTTGCCCCCTCACCCCAACCCTCTCCCCGCTGGGGAGAGGGAGCGCGCCGAGTTTGTGCGTTCGCTTGCGTTTTCGCCCGCCAGCCGTGTCACGCCCGACTCGACCAGCGCCGCAATCGCGGCCGGTGCGTAGCCCAGCTCCCGCAGAATTTCCCGCGAATGCTCGCCGAGCACCGGCGCATGGCGGGCGAGATCGGGGCCGTCGTGGTCGAGCAGGATCGGGTTGCGCACGGCGCGCATTTTCCCGAGCCGCGGGTGCTCGACGTCGTGCACCACGTGGCGCGCGACGATCTGCGGGTCGTCGAACACCTCTTTGAAATTGTTCACGCGCGCGCAGGGCACGCCGGCCGCCAGCAAGGCCTGCTCGAGCTCCTGGGCATCGCGCGCGCGTACCGCCGGCTCGACGATCGGCAGCAACGCCTCCTCATTGGCCTTGCGCTTGGCGTAGGAGGCAAAGCGCGGATCGCCGATGTGGTCGGTCAGCCCGAGCACCTGCATCAGCTTGGCAAAGAGCTGGTCGTTGGGCGTGCCGATGGCGAGATAGCGTTTGTCCCGGGTCTCGAACAGCTGGTATGGCGCGTTGAGCCGATGCTTGTTGCCGAGCGGCTGCGGCACGTTGCCGGTGGCCAGGAATTCCGCCGCCTCCCACGCGGCGGCCGCGATCGAGGCCTCGACCAGCGACACGTCGGCGATGCGGCCTTCGCCGTGGCGGGCGGCGCCGACCAGACCCGACAGGGTGGCGTAGGTGGCGAACAGCGCGCCGAACACGTCAGCGGTCTGCACGCCGGGCCGGGTCGGCATTTTTCCCGGCTCGCCGGTCACAGACAGGGCGCCGGAAAACGCCTCGATGATGAGGTTGATGCCGGCGCGGCGGCGGTAGGGCCCGGTCTGCCCGAAGCCGGACACCGATGTGTAGACGATGCGCGGATTGACGGAGCGCACCTGCTCGGCGCCTAAGCCCAGCTTCTCGAGCGCGCCCGGCCGATAGGCCTCCAGGAACACGTCCGACGCCGCGGCGAGCTTCAAAAGAATCTCGCGCGCCTCGTCGCGCTTGAGGTCGAGCACGAGGCTGCGCTTGTTGCGATTGAGCGCCACGAAACTCACGCTCTCGCCGTCGGTGAGCGGCGGCATGGCGCGGCCCATGTCGCCCTGAGGCGGCTCGATCTTGACAACGTCGGCGCCCATATCGGCGAGGAGCGTGCCGGCGAGCGGCCCAGCGATGAAGTTGGCAAGCTCGATCACCCGAATTCCAGCCAGCGGCTTCGGCATTTTTTGGTCCCGAATGGTCGTTGGACAGTCTTATCGGACTTTGAGGCCCGCCTTGTCGATGATGTCCTTGTACATCGGAACCTCCCTGGCGATGCGGGCGCGGAACGCGTCCGGGCCTTCGGCCACCACCGGCAGGCCGATCTTGACGTATTTCTCCCGGATGTCGGGCCGTGCCAGGATGGCGTCGAGCTCCTTGACCAGCCGGTCGATGACCGGCTTCGGCGTTCCGGCCGGTGCGTAGACGCCCTGAAACGTATCGGACTCGGCGTCCTTGATGCCGAGTTCGTCGAGCGTGGGAACGTCCGGCAGGGTGGACCAGCGCTTGGCGGAGGTGACCGCGATGGCGCGCAGTCGCCCGTCGTCGATCAGGCCCTGCAGCGATCCGATGTTCGCCGTATACCAGTCGACCTGGGCTCCGACGGCGGCCTGGCTCGCCGGGCCGGCACCGGCAAACGGGATATGCACCATGTCGGTCTTGATCCTGAGCTTGAGCAGTTCGCCGGCGAGATACGGCGTCGTGCCGACGCCCGAGCTGGTCCAGTTCAACTTGCCCGGATTGGCCCTGGCCTTGGCGATCAGGTCGGGCAGCGACTTGATGGGCGAGCTCGCCGGGACGGTGAACACGTTGGGCGACGCGCCGAGCACCATGATCGGCTCGAAATCCTTGAACGGATCGTAGGCCACGTTGGCATAGAGGCTGGGATTGACCACGAAGGCGCTCGAGCACACCAGCAGCGTATGGCCGTCCGCCATCGCGCGGGCCACGGCCGCAGTGCCGATGCTGCCGCCGGCGCCGCCGCGGTTGTCGATGATCACCGGCTTGCCCAGCGCCTCGCCGAGCGGGACGTTAATGATGCGCGCCGCGATGTCGGTGCCGCCGCCGGCTGGGAAGCACGCGATCATGGTGACCGGGCGATCCGGGTATTCGGCACGCACCGCGGCCGGCGTGATCGCCGCAATGGCGGCCAGCAGCAGGAATGAAAGGATGGAATACTGTCGTTGAATAGTCCCCATGCGTTTCCCCGATCTTGTTGCTCGTGCACCGCCGGGCAAGTATGGCAGCCGCCGACCGCGGCGTCATGCTACCGGCGCGCGACGCCGGGAGAAAGCACGCGTCGCATGCGGCAATGTGCATTGCAGCTATGCGCAAAGATTTCGAAGGTCAGGACATGAGCCCGCGCATCACCATCGACGTGCACGCCCACATCCTGCCCGAACCCACGATCCGGCGGCTGGCGGAAGAGTCGCCGCGCGTGGCGCCGAAGCTGATCGAGCAGGACGGCTCGACCATCATGGAGATTGCCGGAAAGGTCGTGCAGCGGCCGATGCCGCGCGAGGCCTTCGACCTGAGCTTGCGGCTGCGCGACATGGACCGGCACGGCGTGACCATGCAGCTCATTGCCGCCACGGTTCACACCTTCTTCTACGACGAGGAGCCGGCGCTGGCGGCGGCCTGCGCCGCCGTGCAGAACGACGAGATCGCGGCGGTGGTCGAACGCCATCCCGAGCGATTTCTCGGCCTCGCCACCTTGCCGCTGCAGGATCCGCGACGCGCCGCCGACGAGATCAAGCGCGCCATGACATCGCTCGGCCTGCGCGGGGCGCAGATCGGCTCCAACGTCAACGGCCGGAACCTCGACGATCCGGCGCTCGAGCCGGTGTGGGCCGTGGCCAACGAGCTGTCCGCCTTCGTCCTGGTCCACCCGCACGGCGAGATCCTTCCCGGCGACCGGCTGAAGGCCTACTACATGCGCAACTTCGTCGGCCTGCCGTTCGAAACGACCATCGCCGGCGCCGCGCTCGTGTTCGGCGGTGTGCTGGAAAAATTTCCGAACATCGTCTTCTGCCTGTGCCACGGCGGCGGCTTCGTGCCTTACCAGGCCGGGCGATTCATCCACGCGTGGGAGGTTCGCCAGGAGGCCAAGGCGCGCCTGAAAGGATCACCGCAAGAGTCCCTGCGCCGCCTGCACTACGATACGATCGTGCATTCGCCGGGCGCGCTGAAATTTTTGATCGACAGCGTCGGCCCCGAGCGCGTCCTGCTCGGCAGCGACTATCCGTTCGACATGGGCAATCTCGATTGCGTGGCGCGCGTCGACGCGCTCGATGTCCCGCAGAAGCTCCGCGACACGGTGCTCGGCGGGCGCGCCGCGCGGCTGCTGCGGCCCGCATTGCCCGCGCGCCACTGAATGGCCGATACTTTGCGCCCATTGTCCGGCTTGCAACCTGTGTCTGACTCGAATTCCATTCGCATGGCGCGGCTCAAGCGCACGCTTCGGGCGGTCGCGTTTGCACATCCGTTCTACCGCCAGCGCTTTCGTGCCCTGGGGATCGGCACGAACGACATTCTTGCGCTCGACGATCTTGCAAGGCTGCCGCTCACCGGCAAGGACGACTACATCGCCGACCCGGAAGCTTTTCGCCTGCGCGCCGACGACCTGCCGGCCGATTTCGGCGCCGAGGAGCGGGTGATCTGGGACATCGCCTACACGACCGGAACCACGGCGGGCCGGCCGTCGCCGTTCTACAACACCACCCACGACGCCTATGCGGTGTGGGACCAGGCGCGCCGCTGCAACGAGGCCGAAGGACTTTGTGCGTCCGACCGCGTGGCCAATCTCTATCCTATCGCGGATTTCCCCACCGGCGCCTTCCTGAGCGTGGTCCGCTCCACCATGATCGCCGGACTGCCGGTGGTGCACGGACTCACCGGATCGGCGACCTCCGAGTTCAAGGTGCGCAATGCGCTGCCCGAGGCCATCGAAAAAGTCTCAGGCCTGCGGCCGACCGTACTGTGGGGCGTGCCGAGCTTCATCCGCCGTTTCCTCGACGAGGCGCAGCGGCGCGCCGCCGATTTCTCCGCCGTGCGGCTGGTCATCACGTCGGGCGAGCCAGTTCCGGCCGCGCTGCGCGCCGAGCTGCGACACCACCTCAAGCGGCTCGGCGCCCCTTCGGTGCAGATCCGGGCGCGCTATGCCTTCACCGAGATGCAGGGCGGGCTGGTGCAATGCGCCGAACATGCAGAGCCGCAGAATCTGGCGCCGGATCTCTACTACCTCGAAGTGGTCGATCCAGAGAGCGGACAACGCCTGCCGGACGGGGCCACTGGTGCGCTCGCCATCACCCACCTGCACCGCCGCGGCACGGTGCTGCTGCGCTATCTGGTCGGCGACGTGGTGGGGCTGTCTCGCACGCCTTGTCCGCTGTGCGGCCGCGAGGGCGAGCGCGTCGTCACCACGCCGCGGCGGACCGGCCGCCTGGTCAAGTGCCGCGGCATGCTGGTCAATACCGACCTCGTGGTCGAGACATTGTCCGCCGTGCAAGGCATCGGCCAGTTCCAGATCGTGTTCACCCGTGACGATGGGCCGGGCGGCATGGACCGGCTGGTGGTGCGTATCGAACGCGACGATGGCGGCGCAAGCGCTGCATCCGCGGCGCTGCGCGAACAGGCGGTGGGCGCGGTGCGCGCCGCCGTCAACCTGCGTCCCGAAGTGGAGTTCGTGCGGCGCGGCGAGCTCTATGACGAGCGCTCGATCAAGGCGAAGCGGGTGCTGGATCTGCGGTCAACAACGGAGTGAGACATGGATCTGGGCGCGGCGGGAAAAACATTTCCTCCCTACGAGTTCAGGGTGGAGCGGGGAAAGATCGAGGAATTCGCCGACGCCATCGGCGACGACGACCCGATCTATCGCGACGCCGCCTATGCGGCCACGATGCCGGCCGGCGGCATTGTGGCGCCGCCCACCTTCCTGCGCACCTTCCTGTATGAGCCGCGCACCTCGGTCGAGGCGCTCCAGATCAGGGACTGGAGCTACATCGTCCATGGCGAGCAGGAGTTCGAATATTTTGCGCCGATCGTGGCCG
>DATFWC010000639.1:0-2126 GCA_035259885.1 Xanthobacteraceae bacterium | reverse complement strand
TGCGACCCGCTACGACAAACTTGCCAGAAATGTCCTCGCCGCAGTGCAACTGATCTCGGCTTTCATCCTGCGCAACTGAGGACACTCCCCAGGGTGGGGAGGCGAACAGGTAGTCTTGGGCAGTAGCGGAAAGGTTCAAAGTGCCGGTGCCGCTGCCAGCGCCGGCAAGCGGCTTAGCGGCTAGAGCGAGATGACTTTTCTTCGAATCGCCATCTCGCTCTAAGTTATGCTTGGAGCATGATCTTTTCCGAAAACCGGTACCCACTTTTCGGGATCATGCTCTAATGCGGGCGGCGGCAGCCCTGCTGCTGGAACGCCACGAGGCCAGCCGCGCCCGCCCCAGATCGGCGCTTTGGCGCCGCTCTGAGGGCCATAGCGGACATCAAACGCTCTTGATCTGAGCCGTTCCGATGATGAGTACACGGCCTAAAGGAACAGGAAGTCGTTCGCCTGAAGCTCGTTGGGATGCAGGCCGGTCAGGTCGAGCGAGTTGCCGCTCCCGAAGTCGATCGTGGTATGGGTGCCGTGATCCACCATCAATGCCTGCAGCTGGGCAAAGCTCGTCACGCCCGTGCCGTGCAGTTCGATCACGTCGCCCTGGGAATGGGTGAAGTTGGCGATCGCGTCGGCGCCGCCGCCGCCCGCATAGACAAAGTGATCCGCGCCGGCGCTGCCGATCAGGGCGTCGTTTCCGGCCCCGCCGTCGAGGATCAGTCCGATGGAGTTGGCCGCAAGTCCGCTGGCGTCGATCCTGTCGGCGCCACCGAGCCCGTTGACGGTCAACTGGTCTGTCGCCTCGGCGTGATCGATCGTCACCTGCGCGGCAAGACCATTGACCGTGATCGTGCTACCGATGCTCACCACGGTGATCGACTCGGCGCCATTGCCGGCGTTGACGATGACCTTATCGACCTGGCCGTCGCCGGTGCCGCTGCCGAACGCGCCCTCGAGATCGATGGCCACCTTGGTGAGGTCGGTGCCGCTGAGGTCGTTCACCGTGACCTTGTCGGTGCCCCCGAGCGCCCTGAACGTGGTCGTCTCGACGCCATCGAGGTCCATGGTCACGTTGGCGATATCGCGGTGGAAAAGCACCCGGCCGCCATTGGCGGAGATGTCGATGCTCTCGTTGGCGCCGTTGCCGAAGAACGCCAGCCGGTCCGAGCCCGCCTGGCCCTCGATGGTGTCGTTGTCGTCGCCCGGGTTCCAGATGAACACGTCGTCGCCGGCACCAAGCAGCGCCGCATCGTCGCCGTCGCCGCCCCTGACCGTGTCGTTGCCGTCAGAGCCGAGGATCACGTCATTCCCGAGGCCGCCGTCCAGCGAGAGATTGATCTGGCCAGCCGCAAGCCCCGTGGCATTGATCACGTCGGCGCCGCTGCCAGCCTGGACGGTGAGGAAATCGAGGTTCGCATCGGCGTGGCTGATGTTGACCGTCGCCGCCAGGCCGCCCACCGTAATCACGCCACCGACAGCCGAAACAGTAACGACGTCGTCGCCCGCCGTGCCGTTGATGGTGACCTGGTCGGCCAGGCCGTCGGCGGTGGTCCCGCCCAGCGTGGCCGCGAGATCGATGTCCACCTGGGTGACATCGGTCCCGCTGAGGTCGTTCACGACCACGTTGTCCTTGCCGCCGATGGCGTTGAACGTGATGTGCTCGACGTCATCGAGGTCCATGGTGACATTGCCGACGTCGCGGAAGAACCGCACGCGGCCGCCATTGGCCGAGATGTCGATATTCTCGTCGACATTGGCACCGCGGAAGCCGAGCGTATCGGTCCCCGCCCCTCCCTCGACGGTGTCGCTGCCGTCGCCGGGATTCCAGAAGAATGTGTCGTCGCCGGCACCGAGAAAGGCCGTGTCGTTGCCCTGGCGGCCGGCCACGATGTCGTTGCCGTCGCCGCCGAAGAAAGTATCCGCGCCAGCGCCGCCGGCCAGGGTGTCGTCGCCAGCACCGCCATCCAGCGTCAGCGTGATGGCCGCTGCCGGCAGTCCGGTGGCGTTGATGAAGTCGTTGCCGCCCAGGCCGTTGACCAAAAGCTTATCGGTCGTTTCGGCGTGGTCGATCGTCACCTGCGCGGCCAAGCCGCTCACCGTGACGACGCCGCCGACGCTCGCAACGGTGATCT
>DATFWC010000638.1:0-2054 GCA_035259885.1 Xanthobacteraceae bacterium | reverse complement strand
TGTAGTCCAGCTCCTGGCCGAGATTGGTCAGCGCCGACTTGAACTGGTCGGTATGGCTGGCCTTCTTGAGGTTGTCGCGCAGAAAGGCCACCACATTGTCCGGCGTTCCCTTCGGGGCGAACATTCCGACCCACAGATAATATTCGACGTCGAAGCCGAGTTCCTTCAGCGTCGGCACGTCGGGGAGGGCCTGCGACCGCTTGGCGCCGAACAGCGCCAGCGGGCGCGCCTTGCCGGCCTTGATCTGCGCCAAGCAGGCTGACACCGACGAGACCAGCGCCTGCGAGTTGTTGCCGAGCAGCGCGGTCAGCGCCGGACCGCCGCCGTTGGTCGGCAGGTGGCGAAGCTGCAGGCCGCCGGCCGCCTTCATGAAGAGAGCAGTCGGAATGTGCAGCGCGCCATAGAGGCCCGAGGAGCTGAAGATGATCTCGTTGGGGCGTTTCTTGGCATCGTCGATGAAATCCTTCAGCGTCTTGTAGGGCTGCTGGTCATTGACGATGAGCACGCATGGATCGGCGACGAAGCGCGCCAGCGGGATGAAATCCGCATTGGTGAATTTCGGCTGGCGGCCGAACAGCCGGTCGACTTCGGCAAAGCCCGAGATCGACGTGATGTGCGACAGCAGCGTGTAGCCGTCCGGCTTGGCATTGGCAGCGAATTGCGCCCCCACGGCGCCGGCGGCGCCGGCCTTGGTTTCGATCACGCAGGGCTGCTTGACCAGGGTTTCGAGCACCGCCGCCAGCGGCCGCGTCACCACGTCGGACGCGCCGCCCGGCGGAAACGGATTGATGATGGTGATCGGACGCGACGGATAGGCGTCCTGCGCGCCTGCCGGCACCGCCAGCGTTGCGGCCGCCGCCGCCGATCCGATGACGAAATGTCTGCGGTTCACGTGTTCCTCCCTGGGCTGCGCTTTGGCCCGGAATTGCGGGCGTCTGCGGCTTGTGTCGCGCTCCGTGGCGTTCTAGCGAGGTCGCGCCGACAGGGTCAACGCCTTCATACCTTGGCGCTGGTCCGCACTTCGCGCGGAAACAGGTCGTCCGGCGACATTTTGCGCACCGTGATGCCCTGGTCATGGGCGAAGCGGCAGAACGCCTCCAGTGTCGGACGGTTGGCGTCGACGCCATAGGGAAACAGGTCGGGGCCGAATGTCGCGGCGAACTCGGCCGCCAGCGACGACGACCACGGCAGCGGGATGCGCGACGCCGTCACGTCGCCGATGCGCTCGGCGCTGCGCTGCTTGGCTTCCTGGAACGCCTTGAACAGCGTCATGGCGACCCAGGGATGGCGCTCGAACACGGCGCGGCGGATGGCGATCGTGTGCATGATGGGAAAGATGCCGGTGTCGCGGTAGTAGCGCAGCTCGTCGTGGCGATAGTCCGGGAACAGGCGCACGATGCTGCCTTGCGCCTGCGCGAATGCGGCCGGCATGCGCGCCGACATCACGGCATCGATCTCGCCCTTGGTCAGGAGCTCGCTCAGGCTCGCATCGGGCCGCGATTCATAGCGGACGCCGGCGGGCAGCTTCAGCTCCACTTTCTCGGCGCGGCCGGCCTGATTCACGCCGGCCTGCACCCAGCGGATCTTGGCGAGATCGACGCCGTAGGTTTCGGCCAGCATGCCGCGGGCATAGATGCCGGCGGTCTGCGCCCATTCCGGAATGCCGATCGCGCGGTTCTCCAGGTCCTTCGGCTTGGCGATGCCGCGGTCGCTGCGCACGTAGATCGACGAATGGCGGAACACGCGCGAGGGAAACACCGGGATCGCCACCATCGCGGCGGCGCCCTGGGCGGTCAGCGAGGTGTACTTGGCAAACGAGACCTCCGACACGTCCCATTCGAGGTGCTTGATGAAGCGGTGAAAGATCTCTTCCACCTGCAGCACCAGTGGCGTGAGCGCGATCCCGTCCACCGCGACCTGCCCGTGGACGAGGTCGCGCACATGGTCATAGTCGGCGACCGCCATGGTGAGATGCAGCCGCGCCGTGCTGCCGTCCGGGATGATCTGGGCATCGCGGCGGTCGGTGGTGCCGGACGTCATCTGCTCGGGCTTCT
>DATFWC010000637.1:0-2239 GCA_035259885.1 Xanthobacteraceae bacterium | reverse complement strand
GGCGCCGGACCTTGACGCGCGCCGGCCGCAACCCCAGGGTAAGGCTGTCAGTCGGCCGGACGGCCGCTCCGGCAAGGGCCGAAAGGCCGCCGGGGAGGAAAGTCCGGGCTCCACGGACGAACGGTGCCGGATAACGTCCGGCGGGGGCAACCCCAGGGAAAGTGCCACAGAGAAGGAGACCGCCGGCCTTCGGCCGGCAAGGGTGAAACGGTGCGGTAAGAGCGCACCGCGCGGCCGGCAACGGCAGCGGCACGGCAAACCCCACCGGGAGCAAAACCGAATAGGGGCGGCGCGGGGTTTTCCGCGAAAGCGGACATCCCAGGTCTGTCCGGACCAGCCGCCCGGGTAGGTTGCTTGACGCGCCGGGCAACCGGCGCCGCAGAGGAATGGCCGTCACGCACGGGGCGACCCGTGCCCTACAGAACCCGGCTTACAGGTCGGCTGATCTCGTCAAGGGGCGTCCGGCGGAGCACCCGCCGGGCGCCCCACCAGTTTCTTGTCCCGGGCGCAACGCTGTAGGGTGGGTTGAGGCGCGTGCGCAGGCCTTGCGTTCAGATCGCGGCGTCACGCGCCGAAACCCACCGTCCTTCATTCGCTGTTGGTGGGTTTCGGCGCGCGATGCAGCGCTCATCATCGAAAGCCCAGTGCAGCGCCTCAACCCACCCCACAAGCGAATTACTGGATACTCGCTCCCGACATCCGCACCAGTTCGGCCCAGATCGGCGCCTGCTCCGCCATGAAGGTGGAAAAGTCGCGCGGCGAGCCCGGCCTGGTGACGGCGCTGAGCTTCAGCAGCGCCGCCAGCGCGTCCGGCGTCTGCAGCCCTTCGTTGATCGTGGCGTTGAGCTTGTCGGTTATGCTCGCTGGGGTGTTGGCCGGCGCCAGCACACCCGACCACGCATTCTGCGGGAAGGTGGGGAAGCCGCTCTCGATCATGGTCGGCACGTCGGGGAGCGCCGGCCAGCGCTGGGCGCTGGTGACGGCGAGCGCACGCAGCTTGCCTTCGGCGATGAGCGGATAGAGCGTGGTGAGCGCATCGAACTGCATGTGCGTCTGCCCGCCCAGCATGTCGGAGATCGACGGCGCCGCGCCCTTGTAGGGAATGAAAGTCATGTCCAGCTTGGCCAGCCTGGTGAACAGCGCGCCCATGAGATGCGGCGGCGTGCCCAGCGACGCGCCGAAGTTCAGTTTGCCCGGGTTGGCCCTGGCATAGTCGATGAACTCCTGCACGGTCTTGGCCGGCACCTGCGGCGGCACCACGAACACGTGCGGCAGCAGCGACACCAGCGCCACCGGCGCGAACTCCTTCGGGTCGTAATCGAGCTTCTTGTTGAGCTCGGGCAGGATCGAGATCGTCCCTGACGATCCCCACAGCAGCGTGTAGCCGTCCGGCTCGGCGATCACCACCGCCTTGGAGCCGATGGCGCCGCCGGCGCCGGCGCGGTTCTCCACCACGACCGGCTGGCCGAGCTTCATCTGCAGCTGCTGGCCGACGAACCGGGCCATGGTGTCCATCGGGCCGCCGGGCGCGAACGGCACGATCAGCTTGATCGGCCGGTCGGGATAGGACTGCGCCGCCGCCGGAATGGCCGCGCCGCAAAGAAACCCGCCAACCGCGGCGACCGCGAGGATGATGCGCCTGGTGATCATGGTGTTTCCTTCGTTACCGACGACGCCGGACCCGCGCGCCGATTGTACCTCGGCGTGGCCGCCACCGTCGCGGTGCATTTGTCATCACGGTAGGGCTTTCGTAGATTGCGCCTCGTCGATCAAGAGCCGCCGGCGCGCAAGGCCACCGGGCGGCGCAGAAAGAGCGGCGAGCGAGGATGTCGTGAGCAGACGCCAAGGCAACATGCGGCTCGGCGCCTTCTTCAATCCGACCGGCCACCACGTGGCGTCGTGGCGCCACCCCGACGCCCAGGCCGACGCCGGCATCAACTTCCGGCACTACGTCGAGCTGGCGCAGACCGCCGAACGCGCCAAGTTCGACCTCGTGTTCCTCGCCGACAACGTGTGCATGCGGCGCGCCCATATCGAGGCGATCTCGCGCTCGGCGCAGTACATCGCCAACATGGAGCCGATCACGCTCCTCTCCGGTCTCGCCGCCGTCACGTCGCGCATCGGCCTCGTGGCCACCGCCAGCACCAGCTACAACGAGCCCTACCACGTGGCGCGCAAGTTCGCCTCGCTCGACCACATCAGCGGCGGCCGCGCCGGCTGGAACCTGGTCACCTCCGGC
>DATFWC010000636.1:0-3424 GCA_035259885.1 Xanthobacteraceae bacterium | reverse complement strand
ATTTCGGGCGGCATCCTCGACGGTCCATTGACCGTCGATCACGCAGTATCGCTCAAAGCCGCTGAGCACACCGGTCTCCGCTCGGCCGTAGCCGGCCAGGCGGACATCCTCCTCGCCCCCGACCTCGAATCGGGCAACATGGTTGCGAAGCAACTGGCCTTGCTCGCCGATGCACTGACGGCGGGCATCGTTCTCGGGGCGCGGGTGCCGATTGCGCTGACCAGCCGCGGCGACGACCGCCATTCCTGGCTTGCTTCGGCGGCCCTAATGCAAATCGTCGCGCATATGTACCGCCAGACGGCGGTGACGGGGAGCTAAATTTAGCGGCTAGCCAGCTGTCGTTCACGTTGGCGATATTCGGTGCCGTGCCCGCGGCGTGGACACAAAGCCAAAGGGCCCCGAAGCGGCCTCGCCACTGCGTATCGGGCGGTCGGTGCGCGCACGATCGAGTCACGGCATCGCCGGCTGATCGGGCGCTGGCGACACCTTCGGGACACGGCCGAGGGCTTGTGCGGCGGACGCCTGCAGCCGTTCGGCGATCAGGCTGGCGGCCAGGCGATTGCCTGCCGCCGACATGTGGCCGTAGCGGCTGTTGGTGCGGTCCATCACGTAGTGCTGCTTGAGGCGATCGAGCGACTGGCGGGCGATCGCATCGAGGTGCTCGTATTCGTCCACCACGTCGTAGCCGAACTGCCGGGCGCACCCGAGCACCTGCTCCATGTACCATGGCCGCCGCTTCAGGCTCGAATAGAGCCAGCCGGAGTACTGCAGCACGACCATTCCGACGCTGTCCTCGGCAACCAGCCGCTGGTGCAACTGCTCGAGCATATGGCAGCTGGTCTGCACCGGCGCCTGCGACACCTGCTCGAAGCGCATGCCGGGTCCGGTGAACCACCAGGCGCGATGGCGCTGCAGCGCCAGGTGAGCCGACAGCAGACGGGCGAGCAGGCTCTTGTAAAGGGGCTCCGGGTCGTAGGCCTCGGCGGGAGGAACCGGATCGTTTCCGTGGCGCCACTGCCCGTCCTGCTCGACGAAGTACGGCTTCGGCGCGTTGTAGGTCTTGAAGGTGGAACGGAAAATGTCTTCTTCGTAAATGCCCACCAGCACGATCCGAGGCTTCAGGATGGGCAGGAGGCGTTCGGCATTGAGCACGCTCTGGTCGACGCCGTAGCCCATGACCCCGGCATTGATCACGCGCCGGCCCAGGATCTGTTCCAGCTGCGCCGGCCACGTCTCGGCATCGCCGACCTCGGATCCTGCCGTATAGGAATCGCCCACGGCCAGGATTGCACCGCTGACCAGCGCTTCCTTGCCGGCGGAATTCTTGCGGATTCCATGGTCGAGCGTGTTGAAGGGAGCGCTGCTGTTGGACGCCATCGTCCAGCCGAGAAGCGCATCATACTGGAGGCCGGATTTCAGCACGTTCACCTGCAGGGCGCGCCAGTCCTGCAACGTGAAGATCGGGAGCCTGAAGTATGCGCGCAAAGCGATTTCGAGCGCGAGCACGCACAGGATGCTGGTGACGGTCACGTAAAGCGCGGCCCGTCCCAGGCGGCTTGCCAGGCGCATGCTCATTGCCGTCGTTCGCAAGCCCTGCTGTTGGACCCCGGCGACCATAGCGGCCATGCCGCTGGTTGCCAAATTGGCGAGCCCTCCCTTCGGTCCGCGCAGTGTTAGATGCGGTGCGCGCCGCGCTGGACAGGGCCCGCAACCGTAGCCCGGATAGAGCGCAGTGAAATCCGGCGTGGCCCGTGCGGTCCAGCCTCGGATCTACATCGCTGCGATGGGCTCTCCGCTACCCTATACGAAATGGAAGTCAGCCGCCGTCAGGTTCGTCTTCAATACGTTGTGCAGCAGCAGCTGATCGCCGGCACCGAAGTCGATCAGCGTATCCGTTCCTTGCTGGGTGGCATGGCTGACCAAGTCGTTGAAAGTCGTCAGGCCGGCGAAGCCCGACAATTCGATGGCATCACCGGAGGTGAAGTCGTTGACCGTATCGTGGGCATAGCCGGCACGAAACACGAAGGTGTCGGCGCCGCCACGTCCGATCAGCGTGTCGTTGCCGGCGCCGCCGTCAATTCGGTTGGCGCCCGCGTCGCCGGCGAGGGCATCCGCCAATCCAGTCCCGGCGATGTTCTCGACGCCGCTCAGTTCGGCTGCCTTGCGCCAAGTGCCGCCCGTGAGGTTCGGTGCGTCCTGGGTCCACGCTTCGCCATCCGTATAGGTCAGATCGACCCAGATGGCCGAGCCGAAGCCCGAGAAGTCGATGGTGTCGACGCCGCCGCGGCCGTCGATCGTATCGTAGCCGCCGGTGTAGCCGATACGGTTGTCTTGCGTGTCGCCCGCGATGGCGTCCGAGAACGCCGTACCGACGATGTTCTCGACCGACGTCAGCTCGGCCGCCTTCCGCCAGGTCCCGCTCGTCAGATCGGGTGCGTCTTGCGTCCACACCTTGCCGTCCGCGTAGGTCAGATCCACCCAACCGGCGCTGCCGAACGACGAGAGGTCGAAAGTGTCGATTCCGGTCCCGCCGTTAACCGTGTCGGTCCCGGCATTGGCGCCGTAATATCGAATTGAGTCGTTACCATCACCGCCCATTACCGTGTCGTTGCCGGCGCCAGCGATCAAGATGTCGTCGCCAGCTCGACCATCGATGACGTCGTCGCCCTGCAGGCCGATGATGGTGTTGTTGCCACCGTCACCGCGCAGCGTGTCGGCAAAATCGCTGCCGACAATGTCTTCGATGCTCGTGAGGTCGGCGATCTGCGTGGTGGCGTTTGTGTCGGTCGCCGTGGCCACCCCCGATGTCCACGCCTCGACGCCCAGGAAGGCCAGATCGACCCATACCGCGCTGCCCAACGCCCTTGCATCGAACATGTCGACGCCGCTTCCGCCGTTCACCGTATCGATCCCGGCATTTGCCCCGTAATACATGATCTGGTCGTTGCCGGCACCGCCCGACGCGGTGTCGTTGCCGGCACCGCCGATCAGCACGTCGTCGCCCGGTCCGCCGATCAGTACGTCATCGCCGTCGCTGCCGATGATGATGTCGTCGCCGTTGCCGCCGTCGAGCACCAGCCCGATCGACCCGGGCGCCACGCCCGAGGCTTCGATCACGTCGTCGCCGTCGCCGGCGAAAATGTGCAGCTTGTCGAAGGCGCCTTCGGCACCGGTAATGTTCACCTGAGCGGCGAGGCCGAGCACCGAAACGCCGGAGGCGTCACCCACGATTACGGCGACATCGTCGCCGCCCGTCGCATGGACGATCACCTCGTCGGCTGCGCCGTCGCCGGCGTTAGGGTTGGCTTCGGGGTTGGCGGCGAGGTTGACATTGACCTCCACCACGTCGGTGCCCGACAGGTCGTTGACCACGATTTTGTCGGCCCCGCCGCGGGCGGTGAAGTCGATCGACTCGACGTCGTCG
>DATFWC010000635.1:0-3959 GCA_035259885.1 Xanthobacteraceae bacterium | reverse complement strand
GCGGCCTGCGCGCTAGCGCAGCCGGAACTCCTGTTACGACAAAACGTTGATTCCCACGAAGCGTGACACCGCTTCTCACCTGCCTGAGTGGAGGTAGAACATGAAGAAGACAATCACCGCGCTCGCCGCTGCCGCGACGATCGGCATTGGCGCATTGGCGACGCCGACGGCGGCGAATGCCCAGTGGCGTCACGGCTGGCACGGCGGCTGGGGCGCTCCAGTCGCGGCCGGCGTTCTCGGCGGACTGGCAGCCGGCGCCATCATCGGGTCGGCGACTGCGCCCTATTATGCGCCCGCCTACGGCGCCTATGGCTACGGACCGGCTTGCACCATCCAGCGCGAGCGGTTCTGGGACGGCTGGGGCTGGCGCATTCGTCACGTGCGCGTGTGCTACTGACGCGATCGTCGCGGTCGCGCGCGCGACGCTAGCCTGATGTTAACCATAACGGGTCCGGCACCATGTGCCGGGCCCGTTAACGTCCGGTTCAACAAAATTAGGACAAAGTAGCCGTGCTTGTTTCTGGGAACGTCCATGGCGGACGACCCGATTGGGTTGCGGCGCCAAAAGGTGCCGCTCGAGGAGACGACACATGAAGAGACTGCTGACTGCGGCCGCTGCGATTGCGACCAGCGCCGCGATCCTGGCCGGCACTCCGACCACGGCCGATGCCGGATGGCGCGGAGGCGGCTGGGGCTGGGGGCCGGGCATCGCGGCCGGCCTGGTGGGCGGCGCGATCATCGGCGGCGCCATTGCGAGCTCGCGCTATTACGGCCCGCCCTATGCCTACTACCCGGCCTACGCCGGACCGGTGCCCGCGCCCGGGTGCTACTGGACGCGCATCCCGATCCACGATCCTTATGGCAACCTGGTGGGATGGAGCGGCCGCCCGCGCATGGTCTGCCCGTGATCGGCTCACGGAATTTTTTCGACGACGTGATCGATCCGGCGGCGCCGCAGCGCCGCCGGATTTTTTCATTCACTTTGTTCTGTAGGGTGGGCTGAGGCGCTTCGCTCTGCGGCTGAAATGATGCATGGCGTTGCGCGCCGAAGCCCACCGTGCGGCCTATCAGACCGCGTGGGCTTGGCGCGCTAAACCGAAGAGATCATCAAGCCCACCCTACGGCGCAAGACCGGTAGGCAGACGATCACCGCGCGCCGAAGCGGGAGCGCATGTGGTCGAGCAGGGTCGGCGTCGGCCAGCAGTCCAGCTTCAGGCCATTGGCCTTCTGGTAGGCGCCAAGCGCCGAGCGCGTCAGCATGCCGGCCTTGCCGTCGAGCTTGTCGGCATAGAAGCCGAGTTCGGTGAGCCGGCGCTGCATCGCCTCGACGTCGGCGCTGCGCAGCTGCGTGGTCTTGCTCCACGGCGTCTCGAACGGGCGCGGATCGAGCATGCGGTCGCTGAGGTGGCCGACGAACAACACATAGAGATCGGAGAAATTGTAGTCCTTGATCACGAAGTAGTTCTTGGGCGTGAGGAACGCTGGCCCATAGGTGCCCTCGGGCATCAGCAGCGAGGCCGGCTCGGCGAGCTCGTCAGCCGAGAGCTTTCGGCCATAGGCCGGCACGAAGCCGCGCTTGAGCCACTCGCCGATCGGCCGCGTGACGGAGGGCTCCGCGATGGTGCAGTCGGTGGCGGCCGGCGCCTTCACCTCGTAGGCCCAGCGCTTGCCGCGCTGCCAGCCCTTGTTGACGAGCTGCTTTGCGGCCGACGCGAGCGCGTCCGGCACCGAATTGAAAATATCGATGCGGCCGTCGCCGTCGAAGTCGACCCCGTGCTGATAGAACTCCGACGGCAGGAACTGGGTCAGCCCCATGGCGCCGGCCCATGAGCTGCGCATGTCCGCCAGCTTGACGTGGCCGTCCTGCAGCATTTTCAGCGCCATCAAAAATTCCTGGCGGAACTGGTCCTTGCGGCGGCCGACATAGGCCTGGGTGGCGAGCACGCGGATGGTGCCGTGCGGCAGCTTGTGGCTGCCATAGGCGGTCTCGCGCCCCCAGATCGCCAGGATGATGGTCGGCGGGACGCCGAATTGCTGCTCGATGCGATCAAGCGTGGCGCGGTGCCTGGCCAGAAGGTCACGCCCCTGGGCGGCGAGGCGGGCGATGCTCGCGTCGCGCACGTAGTCGGCCGGCGTCTGCACGAACTCCGGCTGCGCGCGCGACGGCGCTTCGGGCCGCCCAGGGATGACCAGGTCGGGCAGCGACAGGTCGGGCTCCAACCCGCGCGTCGCCGAGTCGAAGGTGGCGCGGGAGACGCCGAGTTTCTGCGCCTCCGGCCACAGCGCCTGGAGCCATTGCGCGAAGGCGGCATCGGCGGCGGAGGCGGGCGGCGCCGCGAGGCACACGAGTAGGGCGATGAAGAGCGAAGCGATGCGGGTCATCGAAATCACGCGGAGATTTTGGATGAGCACAGCCTAATGATACGAATGGCAAGAACAAGATGGTGCCGCTTGCTCCACGTCCCCATGGGCTTTCGCGATGCGCCCGCGACCCACTCGGATGTCATCCCGGCCGAGCGCCGTCAGGCGCGAGAGCCGGGACCCAAGTACCCCAGCAGAGCCTTCTTCCTGATGTAGGGGCACATGGGTCCCGGGTCGCGCCGCTTGCGTGGCTTGCCCGGGATGACAGCCGAGTATGTGGGACGTTGAGTGCATCAACTCACCGGCTGAACTTCTTGTACTTGATGCGGTGCGGGATGGTGGAGTCGATCCCCAGGCGGCGCTTCTTGTCTTCCTCGTAGTCCTGAAAGTTGCCCTCGAACCATTCGACGTGGCTGTTGCCCTCGAAGGCCAGGATGTGGGTGGCGATGCGGTCGAGGAACCAGCGGTCGTGGCTGATGATCACGGCGCAACCGGCGAAGTCCTCCAGGGCCTCTTCCAGCGCGCGCAGCGTGTCGACGTCGAGGTCGTTGGTCGGCTCGTCGAGCAGCAGCACGTTGGCACCCGACTTGAGCATCTTGGCGAGATGCACGCGGTTGCGCTCGCCGCCCGACAATTGCCCGACCTTCTTCTGCTGATCGGCCCCGCGAAAATTGAAGGCAGAGCAGTAGGCGCGCGAGTTCACCTCGCGCTTGCCCAGCTGCAGCTGGTCGAGGCCGCCGGAAATCTCCTCCCACACGGTCTTCTTGCCGTCGAGCGTGTCGCGCGACTGATCGACATAGCCGAGCTTCACCGATTCACCGATCTTGATGGTGCCCTTGTCGGGCTTTTCGGCGCCGGTGATCATGCGGAACAGGGTGGTCTTGCCGGCGCCGTTCGGCCCGATCACGCCGACGATGCCGCCGGGCGGCAGCCGGAAGGTCAGCTCGTCGATCAGCAGGTTGTCGCCAAAACCCTTGGCCAGATGCTCGAAGTCGACGACGTTCTGGCCCAGCCGCTCGGTCACCGGGATGACGATCTGGGCGGTCTGCGAGGTCTTTTCCGCGGCCTTCTGCAGCAGCTCCTCGTAGCGCTGGTAGCGCGCCTTGGACTTGGCCTGGCGCGCACGCGGGCTGGCGGCGATCCACTCCTGCTCGCGCGCGAGCGTGCGCTGGCGCGCCTCCTCCTCGCGGCCTTCCTGCTCGAGCCGCTTCTGCTTCTGCACCAGCCAGGACGAGTAGTTGCCCTCGTAGGGAATGCCACGGCCGCGGTCGAGCTCGAGAATCCAGCCGGTGACGTTGTCGAGGAAGTAGCGGTCGTGGGTCACGATCAGGATCGCGCCCGGATAGTTGCGCAGGTGACCTTCCAGCCAATTCACGCTCTCGGCGTCGAGATGGTTGGTCGGCTCGTCGAGCAGCAGGAGATCGGGCTGGTCGAGCAGCAGTCGGCAAAGCGCCACGCGGCGTCGCTCGCCGCCGGAGAGCTTGGTCACGTCGGAATCGTCCGGCGGACAGCGCAGCGCATCCATCGCCTGGTCAACCTGGCTGTCGAGATCCCACAGGTTCTTTGAGTCGATCTCATCCTGGAGCCTAGCCATCTCG
>DATFWC010000634.1:0-2791 GCA_035259885.1 Xanthobacteraceae bacterium | reverse complement strand
GCACCGAGTCGTCGAGCGCGAGGATCGCGTCGGCGAAGGCCTCGATCACGTCGTCGTCGGCGGTGCCGGGGTGGTCGCGCTCGAAGATCGAGCGCACGAAGGCGCGGTCGATCGGCCGGCGATTCTTGGCGCGAAATTCGGAGAGGCGCTTTGCCCGCTGCTCCAGCGTCGGCGAGCCTTTGCCGGTCCACACATGGGCGTCGAGGGCGAGGCGCTTCACGCGCTCGGGGTGGCGCTGCGCAAACAACGCGGCGCGCAGCGCGCCCGACGAGATGCCGTACACCAGCAGCGGCCCGCTGTTGCGCGTCTTCATGATGTAGTCGGAGGCGGTGGCGCAGTCGTCGGCGCCAAAGGAGATTGGCGCATTGTTGCCGCGGTCCTTGGTCGAGCGGCCATAGCCCTCCATGTCGACCGACCAGGTGTCGAAGCCGCGCGCCGCGAAGAAATCCATGACCGATGAATCAGAGCGCCCCGGCACCTGCAGGTCGAAGGTCGGCTGCGACGCCATGGACGAGCCGTGCACGAACAGGATGGTGCCGAGCTTCTCGGGCGCAGGGGAGCGCTTCTCCCACATGAAGAGCTTGACGTCGCCCTTCTGCGTCCAGTGCTCCTGGCCCTGCACCTTGATGTTCGACATGGGCTTGTTCATCGGCTGGCTCCATCTGCTGAAGAAGTCTTTTCCGGATCGCGGCGAAACACGCTGCACTGGCTGGCGTCGACCTCGACCGCCACCCGATCGCCCACGGCGAAGCGCTGCAGCGGATGGGTCTGCACGCGCAGCACGGGGCCGGACTCGAGCTCGGCAAGATATTCGCTGATGCTGCCCAGGAAGGTGCGCTCGCTGATCTTCGCAGCGATGAGCCCAGCCTGGCCGTTCGCCGCGGCCAGGCGAATGTTTTCCGGGCGGATGGCAACCTCGACCGCGTCGCCCGCTCGGGCTCCGGCGGGCGCCGGCAGCTCCAGCCGCCACGCCGCCGCCTGCACGGTGGCGACGCCGTCCTGCGTCGTAATCACAGTGCCGGGTAGAAGATTCACCAGGCCCATGAAGTCGGCGACGATGCGGTTGGCGGGCTTGGCGTAGACCTCGAACGGCGTGCCGTATTGCTGCAGTTTTCCGCCATGGATGACGGCGACCATGTCGGACAGCGCCAGCGCCTCCGACTGGTCGTGGGTGACATAGACGAAGGTGATGCCGGTGCGCCGCTGCAGAACCTTCAGCTCGGTGCGCATGCGCTCGCGCAGCTTGGCGTCGAGGTTGGACAGCGGTTCGTCGAGGAGGAGAATTTCCGGCTCGACCACCAGGCTGCGCGCCAGCGCCACGCGCTGCTGCTGGCCGCCCGACAGCTCGCTCGGGTAGCGTTCGCCTAACCCCGTGAGGTTGACCAGCGCCAGCGTCTCCTCGACCTTCTTGCGCGCCGCGGCGGCCGGAGTTTTGCGGACCTTCAGGCCGAACACGACGTTCTCGAACACGGTCTTGTGCGGCCACACGGCGTAATTCTGGAACACCATGCCCATGTGGCGGGCGTCCGGCGGCACCACCATGTCGGGCGACGATACCAGGCGGTTGCCGACGTGGATGGTGCCGCGGTCGGGCCGGATGTAGCCGGCGATCAGCCGAAGCGTGGTGGTCTTGCCGCAGCCGCTGGGCCCCAGCAGCGTCACGAACTGGTTGTCCTTGATGTCGAGGTCGAGATCGGACACCGCGGCGACGTCGGCGTCGCGCGAGGAAAAATGCTTCGACAGGTTCTTGATCGAGATGCCCGCCATCAGGCCGTCCCCTCGCGCCCGCCGGCGCCCGAAATGCCCCCGCCGCCCACCCGGTAGGCGAGCCAGATGGCCACGCCGATGATCACCATGTTCACCATGGCGAGCGCCGCCACCGGTTCGGTATAGCCGGTCTCGTAGAGATTGAAGACCGCGACCGCCAGGGTGATCGAGCTCGAGCTGAACAGGAGGATCGAGGCGCTGAGTTCTTGGATCACCGGCACGAAAACCAGCAGCCAGCCGGCGAACAGGCCGGGACGGATCAGCGGCAAGGTGACTTCGCGCATGGTGGTGGTCCACGACGCGCCAAGAATCTGCGCGCTTTCCTCGAGCGAGGGATCGACCTGGCGCAGCGATGCATTGGCCGAGCGCACGCCGAGCGGGATGTAGCGGCCGACATAGGCGAGCAGCAAGATCGCCAGCGTGCCGTAGAGCGCCAGCGGCATGGCCAGCCAGAACTGGATCAACGCCACCGCCATGACGATGCCGGGCAGGCCGAGCGGCACGAGCGAGGCATAGTCGAGGAGCTTTCGGCCGGGCGCGCGCGTGCGCAGCTCGATCCAGCCGATCACGGCGCCGAGCAGCACCGCGATCGAGGCCGCGACGATCGCCAGCATCAGGCTGTTGAGAATGGCGCGCTGGGTGACGTTGTACTCGAACAGGATGAACTTGTAGTTGGCCAGCGTGAGATTCTTCCAGAACTCAAGGCCCCAGGATTTGGAGAACGACACCGCCAGCAAGGTCGAATAGGGCGCCACGATCGAGACGATGAACACCAGGACGGCGAAGCCGAACACCACCCAGCGCAGGGCCCCGAGCGCCATGAGCTGCGGCCGCGCGCCCTTGCCGGCGAGCGTGACGTAGGAGCGGCGCGCCAGGAAGGCGCGCTGCAGGTAGAGCGCCGCCACCGTGATGATCACGAATACCAGCGACAGCGCCGAGGCGAGCCCGTACTCCGGCGGATAGTCGAACAGCGCGTAGATGCGCGTCGGCAGCGTGACCACGCGGCCGGGCAGCCCGATGATCG
>DATFWC010000633.1:0-6411 GCA_035259885.1 Xanthobacteraceae bacterium | reverse complement strand
GATGGTTTCAACGCGCGGAATGAGCTCCTTTGACAGTTTCACATCCGTTGCGAGCAAAGCGAGCCGCCGCTCTGCGAGCGTCATCGCTGCCTCCAGTCCGGGACCGGGCGCATCTGACGGGGCCGCGGCGGCCAGTAGGTTGCCTATCGCCACGCGCGGTCGCGCGACGGTCGCGGTCACGCTAGTTGGCCCATCGACGGGGCGTTTGTCAGCGCGGACTTCTACCGTCAGAGAAAGCGGCAAATCGACCTGATTGCGCGTCTCTCCCAGACGCGCCCAGAAGCGAAGCTCGGGCTCGTCGACGATAGCCGCTGCTTCGTAGGCGACGCCTCTAGCGCCAACAATCCGCAGTTTCCAATCCCCGGACAGTGCGCCGGAGGCCCCCTTCGCCGGCGAGTCAAAGGCGAGAATGCGATAGAAGGTGCCCGATACGATCCTTGCCGAGGAGGTGAGATCGGTGCCGTCCTTCAGCGCGCGCACCTCGAGCTTCTGTCCCTGTGGCCAGCTGACCTTGAACAGCAGCTTGCGTGCGTTCTTGTTCACCGCGAAGGGTTCGGCTGCGCCGTCCTTGCCAAGCGCTCCGCGACGGTAGCCAACCAGTTGAGGACTGAATCCGCGCAGTGTCTCAATCAGCTGCTCGACGAAGAATTGCCGCAGGTCCTCGGCGTTGGCCGTTGAGCGGGCGACTCCGGTCGGCCCGGCGGGAGTGAGCCCGCCCGACTCTCTGGAGATGGCGGCGAGCAGGTCGACGAAGGCCTGACCCGTGCCAAGCCCAATGGTGTCGACTGTGATACCGGAAAGCATGTCGAGACGCAGGTTGGTTGGCGTCACGCCCGACGCAGGCCGGCCCGGTTCGTCAATGATGTCGTGCTGCGGCGGATTGGCCGAAATCTCGTGCACGATCGGGTTGACGTTCTGCATACCGTCCGTGAACAGGATGACATGCCGGGGCGGTGCTGCGGGATTCGGCGGCAGGGTATTTAGGGACTCGATGGAACGCTGTAGAGCTCCGCCCATCGCTGTGAGATTGGTTGGCGATTTTGAACGCACATCCGCGATGATGGCATTGACATTGGAAGGCGTGAGTGCCGGCAACGTTTCGTTATTGATCTGGAACTGGCTGACTGCAGTGCTGAAATAAGTGACGCCGAGCTGGTCATTTGGGCGTCCCATCATCAGCCACAATTGAGCGAACAGCTCGACGGAGTCCTTGAGCACATCAAGTCTTGACGCGCTGCAGCCCGGGCAAGCGGGTATGCTCATGCTGCCTGAAATGTCGAGCGCGAGCATTGCCGCGGCGCGCTCCGGCAGCGGGATGACCGGCACGTTATCAACGGTCGCGCAAGACTCTGCTGCCGGAGACCGATGATGAACTGCAGCGAACAGGGCCTTGCAAATGACATCCTGAAAGTGAACCGTATTCGCGTGCACGGTGAGCGGCACGACCCCAGGAATATTGTTGATCGAGACGTTGATCGCGATCAGTCCCGTATTGTCGCCGGCAAGATTGCGGGCCACCTTGCGGCCCGTGCAGTCGCCCGAAGGATCGTCTCCGCCAACCGCATCCGCGTTGTTCGTAGCATAGAGCGCCACGTAGAGCGTTCCCGTGTGCGGCGTATCACCATCGCGATCCCGGCGGAATCCAGGTGCTTCGCTCGGGAACGCGTCCGACACGGCGTTCTGGGTGTCGGTCGTTGGATGGCCGTTGAGCGTCGTGATGAAGTCGGTGGCGCGCGGCTCGTTGTAGGACTCACCGCAGCCGGTCCCGAAAAGATTCGCCGCCTTGACGCCGTTGTGCAGCTGCTGGACCGAAAGCTGGGTTGTATCTCTCGACCCCGGAAACGCGATGCCGTGATTAGGGGGCGAGATGGCGATGAAGTCGGAGACCGGCCGATAGTTGGGACGTGGAGCCGTCAGCGGGGCCGCCGGTTGGCCGGAAACTGGCGCCGGGTCCTGCACCGGGACCTGCAGACTCTTAAGATATTGCCGCGCGCTGATGGTGCCCTTGCTGTAGGCAATGATGATCACCTGCACGGGTGGCGGTGCCGTCGGAGCTGCTGTGTTGAAGCCGGGGTTGTGACGCTGAATGATCCGATCGACAGCATCTTCGATGTCGCGGGCGTCCTCAGTGATGGATCGAGCCTGGTCTGCGAAACGGATGTAATATTGCTCGATATTGAGACCGCTGTTGTTGGTGTGATCGATGGTCTGTTTGAATGAAGGCAAACTGTTGAGCGCATTCCACCAGTTCTTCTTGTAGTTCGGGTTGAGGGGATCGTCTGTTGTGTTGCCGATGTCGAGGAGGTCGAACGAATGCCCGTGCACAAACAATACTGGCACGCGAGTTGGCGCGGGCGGCGGAGAACTCGCGGTGAGCAGCGAATCGTCCGCGAGGTGCACCTCTGCCGTGGCCTTGGCCAGACTCGGAAAAGCGCACAACACCAAAAGAACGTAGAGGCGAGCAAATGACAACATCGTCTTCCTCCGGGTAATCCCTGAGAGAAAGCCGCACATGGCGTGCTAGTCGGCACCCAGCCTCTGTGTGGCTCCGATGTGCCGATTCGAAGCTTGCGCTTACTTGCCGAAACCGTAAACGACGAATTTCCAATGGAACTGCGACAAACGCGCGAAGATTTCCAGCCACCTTCGGAGGGCAACGCTCTATCCGGCTGAGCTACGGGCGCGTGCTTTCGACTAGATAGCCGATGGCCCACGGGGCGGCAACGGCGTCAGGCCGGCGGCCCGCCGCTGGAAGCCATCGAAAATCCGGCTATTTCACCGGTCCGGCCGGAGGCTCTATACATATAGGGCAAGCCACGGGAGCCGTCCGATGCCGCGCGCCGCCGAACGTATCGCCAGCCAGCCGGCCGCATCTGCCAAGGAGCAGGTCTTCAACTGGGAGGACCCGCTCGACTTCGAGGGCGAGCTCACGGAAGAGGAGCGCATGGTGCGCGACACCGCGCGCGGCTATGCGCAGGACAAGCTGTTCCCGCAGGTTCTCAAGGCCTACCGCGAGGAGCGCTTCGACCGCAGCATCATCAGCGAGATGGGGGCGCTCGGCCTGCTCGGGCCGACGATCCCCGAAGAGTACGGCGGCGCCGGCCTCGGCTACGTCGCCGCCGGCCTCATCACGCGCGAGCTCGAGCGCGTCGATTCCGGCTTCCGTTCCGCCATGTCGGTGCAGTCGTCGCTGGTGATGTATCCGATCTACGCCTACGGGTCGGAGGCGCAGCGGCGCAAATACCTGCCCAAGCTGGCCACGGGCGAGATCGTCGGCTGCTTCGGCCTCACCGAGCCCGACCACGGCTCCGATCCGGGCTCGATGGTGACGCGGGCTGTGAAAGTCGCCGGCGGCTTTGCGCTCACCGGCGCAAAGATGTGGATCACCAATTCGCCCATCGCCGACGTGGCGGTCGTGTGGGCCAAGCTCGACGGGGAGATCCGCGGCTTCATCGTCGAGCGCGGCAAGGGATTCTCTACGCCGAAGATCGAGGGCAAGCTGTCGTTGCGCGCCTCCATCACCGGCGAGATCGTGCTCGACGGCGTCGTCGTGCCGGAAGACAACCTGCTGCCCAACGTGAAGGGGCTCGCCGGACCGTTTGGCTGCCTCAACGGCGCGCGCTACGGCATTGCCTGGGGCGCCATGGGGGCGGCGGAATTCTGCTGGCATCGCGCGCGCCAGTACGTGCTCGACCGCAAGCAGTTCGGCCGGCCGCTCGCAGCCAACCAGCTCATCCAGAAAAAGCTCGCCGACATGCAGACCGAGATCACGCTGGGGCTGCACGCGGTGCTGCGGCTCGGGCGGCTCCTGGAAGCCGGCAAGGCGGCGCCGCCGGCGATCTCGCTGCTCAAGCGTAACAACTGCGGCAAGGCGCTGGAGATCGCCCGCATGGCGCGCGACATGCACGGCGGCAACGGCATCTCGGACGAGTTTCACGTCATGCGCGTGCTGTCCAACCTGGAGACGGTCAACACCTACGAGGGCACGCACGACATCCACGCTCTCATTCTCGGGCGCGCCCAGACCGGGATTCAGGCGTTCTTCTGACAACGATTGCCACGGCTCCGGGCGACCAACGGCAACGGGAGCACCCCGTGCACTCACCACGCGGGCCAATGGGGAGGACACAATGGGCTTTCGCGTCGCGCGCCTGCGAGCAGCGCTTGCGCTGGCGGCTCTTGCGTCGCTGCCGCCGTCCGTGACGGCCGCCGCCGACATGACCGAGCTGAAAGTCGGAATCTCCGAGCCAGTCAACACCGTCCTGGCGCTGTGGATGGCCGAGGCCGGCGGTTTCTATGCGGCGCACGGACTGAAGGTCGACATCATCAACATGAGCGGCGGCAGCCGCGGCGCCGAGGCGTTGCAGGCCGGCCGCATCGACGTGATGCATGTGGGCCTCTCGTCGGTGGTCCGGCTCAACCAGGCGGGCGCCGACCTGCGCCTGATCGCGTCGCTGAGCAACGTGATCCGTTTCACCTTCTTCTCGGGCCCGGGCGTGAGGACGGCCGCCGACCTGAAAGGCGGCGTGGTCGGCGTCAGCTCGTTCGGCTCGGAAAGCGACGCCACCGTCACGCTGGCGCTGCAGCGGCTGGGATTGACGCGCGACGACGTCACACTCAAGGAATATGGCGGCGGCTCGCGCCGCCTGGCGGCCCTGCAGGCGGGAGAGATCAAGGCCACCGCCATCAACGAGCCGGTCGCCAGCACGGCGCGCGAACACGGCCTCAACGTCATGGTCGACCTCGTCGCCGAGCAGATTCCGTGGCTGTTCAGCGGCCTCGTGGTGAAGCGGAGCTATCTCGACGCCAATCGCGAAAAGCTGACGCGCTTTCTCAAGGCCGCCGCCGAGGGCAATTTTCTCGCCCTTGGCGACCCGGCGCAGGCCGAAGAGGTTCTGGCGAACGAAACGAAGGTCACCGATCGCAAAATCATCGCCATCAGCTATGACGACTTCCGCCAGCAGACGCCCAAGAATCTCGAGCCGATGCGCAAGGGCGCCGAGAACATCATCGCGCAGTTTCCCGCCGGCGTGAGCCGCAACGTGGACGACTACGTTGATACGGAGCTTCTCGAGGGCCTGAACCGGGACGGATTCTTCGCCGCGCTGGCGCAGAAATACGGCAGGCGCTAGTCCGCCGCCGCAATGGATCTGCACGCAGGCGCGATGCTGGTGGCCGCCGGAATCGTCGGCGGCACGATCTCTTCGCTGGTCGGCGGCGCGGCGATCGTCACGTTTCCGGCGCTGATCGCTACCGGGCTCGATCCGGTCGTGGCCACGGCAACCAACCTGGTCGCGCTGGTGCCGGGCAATTTTCTCGCGTCGCTGTACGACCGCACCCAATTGCCGCCGCTGGACCGCGCCTTTGCCGGGCTGCTCGCCGCCTCGCTGCTCGGCGCGGCAGTCGGCGCGATCCTGTTGATGCTGACGCCCGTATCCCTGTTCGCCGCCTTCGTGCCGGCGCTGCTCGCCTTCGCCACCGTCCTGTTCGCCTACGCGCGCCGCATCAGCGACTGGATCCACGCGCGCGCTGCCGCGCAGGGCGGCGAGGCGAACCGCTGGAGCGGCAGCGCCGCGGCGCTGCTGCCGGTCTCGGTCTATACCGGCTATTTCGGCGCCGGCGCCGGCGTGATGCTGCTGGCCGTGCTATCGATCGGCACGCGCGGCGACTACCGCTCCGCTAATGTCACGAAAAATCTGGTCACCAGCCTCAACAGCCTGGTCGCCGCTTGCGTGTTCGTCGCGCAGGGCAAGGTGGCGTGGCCGGCGACGCTGACCATGATGGCGGGGGCGCTGGCGGGCGGCCTCATCGGGGCGCGCCTGGCACAGGTGGTGCCGCGCGAAGCCATGCGGGCGCTCGTGGTCATCGTCGGCGCGCTGCTCACCGCCATTTTTGCCTGGCGGTATTGGTTCGCGCCGTAGGGTGGAGCAAATTCGCCTGGCCACTAACACCGCGGCCCCGTAGCGCCGTAGCCCGGATAGAGCGAAGCGAAATCCGGGAGCGGCCTTGCCACATTGCGCCGCCGTTCCCGCATTGCGCTTCGCTCCATGCGGGCTGCTGGAGAGCGCGCGCTAGGTGCTACTGGCTTGCGCCGTAGGGTGGGCAAAGGCGCGCAATGCACGGCGCACCAGCGGCATGATACGAGCGATGCGCGCCGTGCCCACGCGGTGTGCCCGGAGATGTCACGCGGCCGTGCCGTCGTCACGCCGCACGCGTGGGCACGGCGTGATCGGAGCGCGTCAGGTGTTGACGGCGCGGCGTGCGCGCGCCTTTGCGCACCCTACGGCGCGAGACCAACAGGCCTTCCGGTTATGTCCTGAGAAATTCGTCGGCCGTGAACAGGGCGCGGAAGGGCAGGTGCAGCGCGGCGAAATTCTCCTCGGCCCCTTCCAGCCGGTCGACGATGGTGAG
>DATFWC010000632.1:0-3809 GCA_035259885.1 Xanthobacteraceae bacterium | reverse complement strand
CGGAGCGAAGGAATCCGGGTGAGGGGGCGCTTCCACGAGTCCGAGCTTGTGGAAACGCCCCCTCACCCGATTTGCTTCGCTTCGCAAGGGCTCCGCTCACAAATCGACCTCTCCCCGCACGCGGGGAGAGGTGGAGCAAGTTGCGCATCTGAGCCAACAACGCAGCTCCTAGGACCTCAAATGACTACTCAGCGGCACGTTTGTGCACCAGCGCGGCGGCGGCCTGGTCAAAACTCTCCTCGCGCGCCAGCAGCGGCTTCAGCCCGACGAGGTCGTAGTAATCGTCGAGCGGAATGAGATGCTCCTGGCAGGGTGCCAGCGAGTTGTCGCGTTTGAGCAGGCGCAGCACGTTGCGCACCGCGTTGGCGGCGGCGAACAGCGCCACCGACGGGAAGGTAGCCGCCACCACGCCCGCGGCCTCCAGTTCGGCCAGGCTGCGCGCCTTGGGGCCGGCGGCCTGCGACAGTGTCGCCATGTGCGGCCCGCCGACCTCGCGCAGCACCCGCTTGATGCCGTCGATCGTGTCGACGCCCATGGGTTTCGCCATGTCGGCGCCGGCCTCCATGAACAGCTGGCAGCGCGCGATCGCGGCATCGACGCCTTCGACACCGGCCGCATCGGTGCGCGCCGCAATGAACAGGTTGCCGTCGCGCCGCGCGTCGAGCGCCGCCTTGAGCTTGGCCAGCATCTGCTCCACCGGCACGATCTGCTTGCCTGGCAAGTAGCCGCAGCGATTGGGGAACACCTGGTCGCTGATGAACAGGCCGGCGACGCCGGCGGCCTCGAAGGCGCGCACCATCTGCCGCACGTTGTTGACGCCGCCGAAACCGGTATCGGCATCGACGTAGACCGGAATCTCGACGGCGGCGCAGATGCGCGCGTAGTGGTCGGCATAGTCGCGCATGTTGGACTGGCCCATGTCGGCCTGCGCCAGCATGCTGCCGATGGCGGCATAGCCGCCCGCCACGATGGCGTCGAAGCCTTCGGCCTCTATGATGCGCGCCGACAGCGCATCATAGGCGCCCGGCATCAGCACCAGGCGCTGGCCCGCCATGAGGGCTCGGAATGTCTTGCGGATGCTCATGTCATGCCTCCTCTGAATCAGGCGTAGGCAGTGCCGCGCCGCTTGCTCCACCTCTTCCCAATGGGGAGAGGTGGCGCCGAAGGCGCGGGCGAGGGGGAACAAGCCGGTCAAGCGTCACTTGCCCCCTCACCCCATCCCTCTCCCCGCTGGGGAGAGGGGGCCTGCCGAGTCTGTCGCGCGGTTGTCGACCGCGCTTTGCAGCCACGGCTGCTCGGCCGCCATGCGCTGCTCGAAGCGGGCGATGTCGTCGCTCTGCTTGAGGGTGAGCCCGATGTCGTCGAGCCCTTCGATGAGGCGCATGCGGTCGGCGGGCGGAATGTCGAAGGCGAGGTCGAGCCGCTCGGGCCCGCTGATGCGTTGCGTCTCGAGGTCGACCGTGAACGGCGCCGCGCCGTTCGCCTTCACGACGCACGCGATGAAGGCGTCGGCATCGCCCGGAGTCAACGTCACGGGCAGCAGGCCATTCTGCAAACAATTCTCGCGATAGATGTCGGCAAAGCTTTTCGCCACGATGACCCGGATGCCGTTGGCCAGCATGCCCCAGACGGCGGCCTCGCGTGACGAGCCGGAGCCGAAATTGTGCCCGGTCACCAGGATGCCGGGATCGCGGAACTGCGGCCGGTTGAGGACGAAATCCGGATCCTCGCTGCCGTCATCGCGGCGGCGCGCGCGCATGAAGAGGAGCGCCTTGTAGTCGGGCTTGAGGCTGCGCATCGCCTGCACCGGCGCGATCTGGTCGGTGTTGATGTCGTCCCGGAGAAGCGGCACCGCGATGCCGGTATGGCGGAGGAACGGCTGCATCACGCCTGGCTCCCGAGCAATTGCCGCACGTCGGCGATGCGCCCGGCAATGGCGGTGGCGGCGGCAGTCGCCGGGCTCACCAGATGCGTGCGGACCTTCGGCCCCTGGCGGTTCTCGAAGTTGCGGTTGGTGGTGGACACGCAGCGCTCGCCCGGCTCGCCGCGGTCGCCGTTGCCGCCGGCGCACATGGAGCAGCCGGATTCGCCCCAGAAGAACCCGGCATCGCGGAACACGCGGTCGAGGCCGACGGCTTCGGCGGCGCGCTTCACGCTGCTCGAGCCGGGCACCACCATGGCGATGACGCCCTCGGCGATATGGCGCCCGCGCACCACGTCGGCGGCCGCCTGCAGGTCGGGCAGGCGGCTGTTGGTGCACGAGCCGATGAACACGCGGTTCACGGCGAGCCCGGCGAGCGCCATGCCGGGCTCAAGCCCCATATAGGCGAGGGCGCTTTCGCAGCCCGCGCGCCGGCTCGGCTCGACCGCGGCTGGATCGGGCACGCGGCCGGAAATGCCGACCACCTGGCTCGGATCGGTGCCCCAGGTAATCTGCGGCTCCAGCGTGGCGCAGTCGAGCACGTGCTCGCAGTCGAAGGCGGCGCCGTCGTCGCTCCTGAGCGTGCGCCAGTGCGCGAGCGCGCGATCCCACAAGGTCCCCGTCGGCGCGAATGGGCGCCCGGCAATCCACTGAAAGGCCTTGTCGTCCGGCGCCACGAAGCCCGAACGGCCGCCCATCTCGATGTTGAGATTGCACAGCGTCATGCGCTGCTCGATCGGCATGGTCGTGACCGCGCGGCCGCCGTACTCGACCGCGTGGCCGCGCGCGCCCGCGACGCCGAGTTCGGCAATGATGCGCAGCGCCACATCCTTGGCGGTGACGTGCGGGCCGAGTCGGCCGTCCAGCCGGATGCGCATCCGCTTCGGCCGCTTGAGCGCCATCACCTGCGTCGCCAGAATGTGGGTGAGCTCGCTGGTGCCGCAGCCGAAGGCCAGCGCGCCGAGCCCGCCCACCGTGCTGGCATGGCTGTCGGGCACCGCATGGGTCGCGCCCGGGAGCACCATGCCGAGCTCCGGCGCCACCACGTGGCAGATGCCCTGCTCGGGATCGTCGATGTCGAACAGCCTTATGCGGTTCTTGCGGCTGCCCTCGCGCATGGCCCGGAGGAAGGCCGCGCCCGACGGATAGGTGTCGTCGGTACGGCCGGGCTGGGTGGCGACGGTATGGTCCTGGATCGAGAACGTCAGGTCCGGCCGCCGCACCGGCCGGCCCTGCTTCTCCAGCTGCTCGAAGGCATGCGGCGCGTGCAGCTCGTGCAGCACGTGGCGGTCGATGTAGATGAGCTCGCGGCCGTCCGGGCGGCGCGCCACCAGGTGCGCCTCCCAGATTTTTTCGAATAGCGTTCGCGGCATGTTACTTCATGCGGTCCGCGATTTTGGCGAGCGCCGCGCGGGCGCATTCCTCGTCGAACTGGCCCCCGGGCGCGCCGCTGACGCCGATCGCGCCGATCGCGGTGTCGCCGACCTTGATGGTGACGCCGCCGACCGCATAGGTGACGTTGGGCAGCGGGGTCTGCGGCACGGTGCTGGGCGCCGCCTTGGCCATGCGGTCGGCCACCGCCTTGGTGCTGTCTTCCTTGCGCGCCAGCGTCAGCGAAGCGGCCGAATAGGCCTTGTAAAAGGCATTGTCGAGCGTGTGGATCGGCGCGCCGTTACCGCGCAGGAGGGCCTGGCGCACGCCGTCGAGATCGACCACGACCGCCGTCACGGTGTAGCCCTTCTGGGCGCATTGCGCGACCGATTCACCGACGAGCTCGTTGGCAAGCGGCGCCGACAGTTTCTGTGTCTGCACCAGTCCCTGCGCCTGCGCCGTCGCGGCGCCTCCAATCACGGCAGCAAGGGTGAGCGCAGCAGCCGGCAGTCCTTGC
>DATFWC010000631.1:0-4518 GCA_035259885.1 Xanthobacteraceae bacterium | reverse complement strand
CGCGACCCGGTCGACGGCATGATCTGCTACGTCTATCTGCCGATCACGGCGCAGCACTCGGCGCCGGGTCAGGGCGGATTCGTTCAGTACGGGGCCAACACCATCGGTTCGATCAGCTGTGTGGCGCCAACGCCATCCGCTGCTGCCGCGCCATCGGCACAAAAAAAGGGCGCAGCGCCGCGCACCAGCCCCTCCAACCCAACCAATCCTTGAGGCGTGCCACTGGGGCGCCGCCGCGGCGTGCTCTGACGCACGCCCTCACCCGAAGGGACGGCTCAACAGCGCTTGCGCGCGCGCTGCTTGCGGTGTGACTTGCGGGGCGGGCAGCCGAACTGCGGGCCGTGCGCCCCGTAGGGCAGAACCGTGTTCGGCTCGCGTGGCTGCAGCAGTTGCGCGCCCGGCGGATCGACGAATCGGTAGCGCTGGCGGCCGGGCAGATCGCCCCCGGAAATCTGCGCCGCCGCCGCATCGACGCCGGCCGGCAGAACGGCTACGACGGAAGCGACGATCATCATGGCACGTGTGGCCTGCGAGCGGGGGCGGGTCATCGACCAAGCTTGGCGATATAGGCCGCGATATCCTCGGAATCGCGACGCGACAATGCCATGGCCGGCATTTTCGGATGGGGCTCGAGCAGGAAGAACGCGACCTTCTGCGCATTGAAATCCGGCATCCTGGCGATGCTGGCGAACGGCGGCGCATCAGCGCTGGCCTCGCGCTGGTCGGGCGCCACCACGTGACATGAGGCGCACCAGCGCTGCGCCAATTGCTGGCCGTTGTCGGCATCGGCCGTCGTGCCGGGCGTGGCGCCGGCCGCCAACGCGTAGACTGCCAGGATCGCAATGCGCAGACGCATCGGTGAGTCCTGTTCGAGCGGCGAGGAACCGTTCAGCGCGCCACGACTTCGATCTCGCGGTCGACGCCGGATTCGACCTTGAACTCGCGATTGTAGACCTTGCCCTCGTTGCGGGCGATGGCGACATAGTCGCCTTCGGCGAGAATCACGATGGGGAACGCCCCGATCGATTCCTTGATCACGTCGCCACCCGGCGTGAGCACCGACCATGCCGTGTTGGCGAGCGCTTCGCCGCCTTTCTCGCCGGCGAGCTTGAGCGTGATCTTGGCGGCGCGGTGGACGATGGTCGTATCGACGAGCTTTCCCGGCTGGATGCGCAGGTCCGAGCGCATCACGGCATTGCCGTCGCCGTAGTTCGATACGACGTGATAGAGGCCTTCCGGCAGCACCACGACGTCGGTCGCGGCGATGTTTTCGGCGATCGGGCGCTTCTCGCCGAGCTCGAACTGGCTGCCCTTGTAGAGATCGAAATGGATTTGCCCGGCCGGAATGCGGGCGTCGCCCACCTTGCCTTCGAACCGGGCGCCGCCCGCCGCGATCTCGAACAGCTCGCGCACCGTGTCGGACCGCAGCTGCACGCGCTTGACCGCGTTGGCGAGCCCGAACGACACGTGAATGATGTAGCCCCCGGGCCCCAACAGGAACACGGGCGAGGCGGTGCGGTCCTCGCGCAGCAGGCGGAACGCGCCGTTCTGATCCGGCTTCTCGCTGTACACGCGCCACACCAGGCCGGCCGTGATGGCGGGCGGGTCGCGGCCGAAGCGCGCGCTCACCGCCAAGGCGACTTGCCCGGCCGGCACCATCGGGGCGGCCGGGGCGGCGGAGGGCGGCGGGGGCGCAGGCGGCGGCGGGCCAACGACGCCACCCGGAGCAGCGAGGTTCGCACCCGGCGGGGTGATGGGTGTGGGATCCCCCGGCGGCGGCACATTGGGAATGAGGCCGGGCGGTATCGGCGCCGTCTCGCCCGGAAACAAACCGCCGGCCGATTGGGCCGAGGCGCACCCCGACCAGGCAAGCATGAAAATGCCGGCAATTGCCGCCAAGCGGCAAACGCCACGCCCCGAAATCCCCGATCCCACGGCCATCGTGGCGATTTTGTCGAATGAAATCGCGGCGATTTCAAGCCACAAGCGGCATCCGGACTCCTCCCGATGGCGTGGCAAAACGGTCACTGATAGCCGCGTCCACACCTACGACACCGCGGCCGCGGTTTGTCGCCCGTGCGCTCGCGTGCTAGTGCCCCGAACCCGAAGTTCGCATAAGTTTGCCGCGAATCCGATTGCGAGCCTCGGGATCGAGACACTCGTCGCACCTGATCGTACGCAGTCCTGCGGATGCGCTTGCCATGGCCGACGCCCTCGACCTTCTCACCACGCGCCGCTCGGTGAAACCGGTCGAGCTGATCGGCCCTGCCCCGTCGGCCGCCGAAATCGATACGATTCTCACCGTTGCGGCCCGCGTGCCGGACCACGGCAAGCTCGTGCCGTGGCGCTTCATCGTGTTCGAAGGCGACGGGCGGCTCAAGGCCGGGGACAGGATCGCGGCCGTGTTCCGCGCCGATCATCCGGACGCCAAGCCCGAGCATGTCGAGACCGAGCGCAATCGCCTGGCGCGCGCGCCGCTGGTCATCGGCGTGGTGAGCCGCGCCCGCGAGCATGTGAAGATTCCCACGTGGGAGCAGGTTCTGTCTGCCGGCGCAGCCGCCATGAACGTAGTGCATGCCGCGCATGCGCTGGGTTACGCGGCCAACTGGATGACCGAATGGTACGCCTACGACCGTCGGGTCCTCGACGCGTTCGGGCTTGCGGGCGACGAGCGCATCGCCGGTTTCGTCCATATCGGTCGCGCCGCCCAGGCCCCGATTGACCGGCCGCGGCCGCCGCTCGACCAGGTGGTAACGCGCTTCGCCGGCTAGGAGGAAATCGCCGCAGCCGGCGCCACAGCGGCTCGGGTTGCGCCAAAACCACCCCGAAATCATAAGCTTGCTGGCCATCTCCTGATTCGGGAACCTGGCCATGCGCTGCAACCGGCGCGAGACAATTTCGGCCGCCGGTGTGACGTCTTTCACATCTGCCGCCAGCGTCGGCCCGTAAGGTGCCCGGTGCCGACGATGCGGACGGGGTTGCCATGCCGGGGATCATCAGCCGAGAGCTTTGGGCAAAGATCGCGCTCAGCGTCGCGATAGCCCTGCTCGCGCTGGTGCTGACGTCCTTGTTCGGCGCGGCGCCCACCAGCGATACTGGTCGGAGCATGGTGGCGGTCGAGGCATCGGGCGGCCGGCCGTGGTGCGGGCCATACGATGCGTTCGGCGCCCGCAGCTGCGGCTACCGGACGTTCGACGAGTGCCTCGCGGCGGTCGGCCTTATGTCCGGCGCCTGCCGGCCGAATCCGGCCGCGCTCCCGACCATCGACGCCGGGCCGTACCGGACCTACCGCTCGCTGTCACGCGTCGGGTATGGGGCATCGGTCGACTGATCCGCTCCGGCGGCACCACGTCCGGTATCACCGTCCTGTCTGGGCCTTCGCGCCCACCACGCGCCGTCACAGTCTCTGCACTTTGATTTTTCAACATATTCACCATAGAGGCCGCAACTTATTGTCAAGTTGCGCGATTTTCCTGATCATGCAGGTAAGGAAAAGGACGTTGCGTGTTTGACTTCTTTACTGGCCGCGGACGCGCCCATGGCGTTGACGCCGGCCCTTATGGCGATGAGCCTTTGAGCGAGGGCTCGGCTTTCGTCGACCCCCCGGCCAGCAACGTGCCGATCAAGGAAGCGCCCATCGGCGAGGCGCCGACCATCCAGCCGTCAGGGCCCACGATCGGACTGGTGCTGGGCGGCGGCGCGGCGCGCGGCTTTGCTCATATCGGCGTGCTGCGCGTGCTGATGCGACGCGGCTTCAAGTTCGACGTTATCGCCGGCACCTCGATCGGCGCCATGGCGGGCGGCAGCTACGCCGCCGGCCATCTCGATACCTTCGAGGAGTGGGCGCGCAGCCTCACCCGCCGGCGCGTGTTCGGCTATCTCGACTTCAGCCTGGCCGGTTCCGGCCTGATCGGCGGCGCGCGCCTGGCCGAGCGGCTGCAGACCACGTTCGGCAAGACCACGATCGACGAACTGCCGCTGCGCTTTGCCGCCATCGCCACCGAGATCGGCACTGGCCACGAGATCTGGCTCACGCGCGGGCGACTGATCGATGCATTGCGCGCCTCCTACTCGCTGCCCGGCGTGTTCGCGCCGGTGCGGGTGGGCGGTCGCTGGCTGATGGACGGGGCGCTGGTCAATCCGGTGCCGGTGTCCGCCGCGCGCGCGCTCGGCGCCCGCGTGGTGGTCGCCGTCAACCTCAACGCCGATCTGATCGGCCGCGGCTCCACCATCGCGGCGCATGGTTCCGACGAGAACGACGAGGTCGCCGAAATCGTCCAGCAGCAGGGCGGCCTGCGCAGCATGTTTGCGCCCGAGCGCACGCTCAAGCGCCAGTTCCTCGGCGCCGAAGGCCGTCCCGGTTTCTCCACCGTGATGATGGAAGCCTTCAACATCATGCAGGACCGCATCACGCGCGCGCGGCTGGCCGGCGATCCGCCCGACGTGGTCATCAGCCCGCGGCTCGGCAATATCGGCCTGATCGATTTCCACCGCGCCAGCGAGGCGATCGAGATCGGC
>DATFWC010000630.1:0-2427 GCA_035259885.1 Xanthobacteraceae bacterium | reverse complement strand
CCAGCCTCGAAATTTCGAAGGCCACGTCCTAGCGCGAACTTTCCTATCGTCGCGACGCATCCTGGCTCCTGGCTGGAGTCGGGCTCTGCAGTCGCTGCCATCAGGGATCATCAGGCACCTTCGGGGATGCCGAAACTCCTTGCTGCCGCCGCCCGGCCGCTCGGATAATCGATCCAATGCCAGGAGGCGCTTAGCGCCGGCTCGGCGAAGCCTGGGACAAGGTCGAGACGATGGAACACTTCTTTCACGGCATGATCGAGCACTTCAGGGAACACTATGTCATCGAGTTCTTCGGCTTCGCGGCGGCGGGCGCCGCTCTTTACGGCACCTATGTGAGGACGATCATTCCGCTGCGTTTCGCCGCGATCGTGGCCAATGCCTTCGCCCTGCTCTATAGCGCGAGCAAGGGCACCTACCCCACCTTTCTCCTCAACGCCGTGCTGCTGCCGCTGAACGTGGTCCGGCTGCAGTCGATGTGGCGGCTGGTGCACGAAGTCGAGGCCGCCACCCAGAGCGACCTCAATGCCGAATGGCTGCGACCCTTCATGCGGCCGCGCAATTTTGCCGCCGGCAGCTTCCTGATGCACAAGGGCGACGTTGCGACCGAGGCCTTCTATATCGTGGCCGGCGAGGTAGAGCTCGTGGAGATTCAAAAGACTGCCGGCCCAGGGACGCTGATCGGCGAGATGGGGCTGTTCACGCCGGGCAACCGGCGCACCATGTCGGTCCGCTGCAAGACCGAGGTGCATACGGCGACGATCACCTACGAGCAGTTCAAGGAGCTGTACTTCCAGAATCCGCAGTTCGGCTTCGCGCTGCTGCGGCTGATCGTGGCGCGGCTGCAGGGCAACGCCGAGCTGTCGCGCCAGGCGAATCTGTCGTGATGCCCCGTCCTTGCCTGCGGTGACAGTGGGCCCCGTCCCGCACACCCCGCACCAGTGAAACAAGACTTTGCACGACGATTCCACTGTAGGTAAGCTTCCCCCCGTCCTCGCGACGAACGGTCGAGGACGATACGGGGGGGAAGCACATGGCAAGCCAGGCGAAGCTCTACGTTCCGGCGCTCGGGCGCATCTACGACGCGACGGCCGAATATGCGGTGCCGCTGCTGCGCATCGCGCTCGGCGGCATTCTCATTCCGCACGGCATGCAAAAACTGTTCGGCGCCTTCGGCGGCATGGGGCTGACCGCCAACGCTGCGTTGTTCGACCGGCTCGGCTACCATCCCGGCATGTTCTGGGGGACGCTGGTCGGGCTGACCGAGTTGGTCGGCGGCATCCTCCTGGTGCTCGGGCTGTTCACGCGCGCGGCGGCGCTCGCTGTGGTCATCTTCATGCTCAACGCGGTCTACTTCACGTCGAAGAGCGGCGGATTCTTCTGGACCAACCGCGGCAGCGAGTTCTCCATTCTCATCCTGGCGGCCGCCGTGTTCTTCCTCATCCGCGGCGGCGGCGAATGGTCGCTCGACCGCAAGCTCGGCCGCGAGGTGTGACGGCGCGTCAGGTGACCCTGGCTTCGGCGCCCTTCGCGCGCAGACCGCGCAGGCGCATGTAATCCGCGGCAAGCACGCCGAACGACAGGATGATGCCGGCCGCGTTCACCCAGACCGCGCCGGGGAACGCTTCCGGCGGCACCACGACCAGCAGCGACAGGACTCCGTAGAGGGCGCGGCCGCGCCACGTCAGGGGGCTGAGCGCAAATCCGACGACCGCAGCGGTTCCGACGAACAGGCCGAACAGCACGCGGGCGAAATTGAGCACGATCTCGATCGCCGGGCCGTCCATCAGCAGGCTCGGGGTGAGCACGAACAGGAACGGCAGGATGAACGTGCTCCAGCCCACCAGGCAGGCGATCCAGCCGGTGGTCCAGCCGTCGGTGCGCGCGATGTTGGCGGCGGCATAGGCGGCGAACGCCACCGGCGGCGTGATCATGGACAGCATGCCGTTGTACATGACGAACATGTGCGCCGCCATCGGCGTCACGCCGAGCTTGACCAGCGCCGGCGCAAGCAGCGTCGCGGTCAGGATATAGACGCTCACCGTCGGCAGGCCGATCCCGAGCACGAAGGCGAGCACCGCGATCAGCAGCAGCAGCAGGAAGACGTTGTCGCCCGACAGCGCCACAAGCTGCATCGTCATGCCGAAGGCGAGCCCGGAAATGGCCAGTATGCCCACCATGACGCCGGCGGCGGCGCCGATCAGCAGGATGTCGAGCGATATGCGCCCGGTCTCGATCACGGCCATGATGAGGCCGAGCAGCGTCGGACGCCGGCCGCGATAGCCGAACGTCAGCGTCAGCACCATCAGGATGACGGTCGAGACGATGGCGGCCTTTTCCGGCGTCAGCAGCAGGATCTCGGGATAGATCAGGGCGACCACGAGGAAGACGATCGGCACCAGGAAGTGCCAGCCCGATTTCAGCACCTCG
>DATFWC010000629.1:0-2441 GCA_035259885.1 Xanthobacteraceae bacterium | reverse complement strand
TCACCAGCCGCGCGCGCCTGGTCGAATTGACCGACATGGCGAGCTTGCAAACGCTGGCGCACTACCAGCCGCTCAGTCCGGCGCCGATCCCGATGCCGGCGGAAGGCGCCTGAGCCCGAGGATTGGCCGATCACGTCAGAGCGACGGTCCCATCGGCGCGGCTCGCGCTCAGCGCGGCGGTCCGACCGGGGTCCGCAGTCGTCCCCAGCGGGTTTGCGGCACGCAACAACGTTGCTTCGGTCTCGGCAACCAGCCGGTCGAGAATCGCCGCAACGGGCAGGATGTCATTGATCCCGCCGGCGCTCTGGCCCGCAGTCAGCAGCGTGTCGGTTTCGCGGCCGGCCTGACGACTCGCGAAGATCTGGTCCCGCAAGCGATCGCGATTGCGCCGCGCGTCCTCTCGGTTCGCATTCCATTGATCCAGAAACGGCGTGCGCAGGGAGCGCAGGACCGTGCGGTAGCCGGCCGTGCCCGGCAACGAAGTGATATCATTGAAAACGTCGGCCTTGATCGCGTCCTCGGACTTGGCGCCGGCAATCGCCTGCTTCCATCCGTCGGAAACGGGCGCTTCGCGCGAGGCGATGAAACGCGTGCCCAGGTTGACCCCGACCGCGCCCAGCATCAGCGCCGCCGCGATGCCGCGCCCATCGAAGATGCCGCCGGCCGCCACCACGGGAACCGGCGACACCGCATCGACCACCTGCGGCACCAGCGCGATCGTGCTGACCTCGCCGCCATAGCCGCCGGCTTCGCCACCTTGCGCGATGATGATGTCGGCGCCCCGCTCGGCCGCCTGGACCGCCTGTGCCACGGTCGTGACTTGCAGCATCACGCGCGATCCGGCGTCGCGGGCTTGGCGCACCAGGTCGCCCGGATCGGCGAGCGCGAACGAGATCACGGCCGGGCGCGCCGCCAGCGTGCAGCGGAACGCCTCGGCATCGAGCGTTTGCGGAATATGGTTGACCGCATAGGGGCGGCTCGTCAGCGTCCGCACCATGTCGATGTCGCGCTTGATCGCGGCCGTCGTGCGAAACAGGGATCCGATGCTGCCCAGCGCGCCGTGATTGGATGCGGCGGCAGCGAGTTCCGCCGAGGTGCAGCTGCCCATGGGGGCGAGGATGATCGGCACCTCGATGCCGAGCAGGTCACAAAGGGGCGTCTTGAGCATTTCGTCGTCTCCACACGATAAAGTGCAGCGCACGAGTATCGCTGCCCTGTGCAGCCGCCTCGCTCTGCGGCCTTTCGTCGTTCGATCCGAATTATTTCGCCTGGTCGTGGCGAAAGTCCACTCCTCACGGGGCATACGCGGGCCGCGGGATGGCAACCCGCGGCCGCACCGTCCCGCCCATGGCGTCAAGCCTGCGCGTGCATCACGGTTGCCAGGACGTCGCTTGCCCCGAATGTGACGCGTGCTGGCGCGGACGGAGGGACTCGAACCCTCACGAGGTTACCCTTGAGGCGTATTGTCTTGCAGCCCGTCATCGCGAGGAAAGACTGCCATGCCCAAGATCGACATTGACGCCGTGCCGAAACGCAAAGGCTCGGGCTATCCGCCGCCATTTGACGCACCCTGCGCCGAACGTGTGCGGCAGCGGCTGGGCAATGCCGGCGGGCTCACGGATTTCGGAGTCAATCTCATGCGCTTGCCGCCGGGCAATTGGTCGAGCCAGCGCCACTGGCATTCGGCGGAAGACGAATTTGTCTATGTGCTCGAAGGCGAATTGACGCTGATCGAAGATGGCGGCGGGACGGTGCTGCGCGCCGGCGATTGCGCGGCCTTTCCGAAAAACTCCGGCAACGGCCACCACCTGATCAACAAATCGAGCGCGATGGCGATTTATCTCGAAGTCGGCGCGCGCTCGCCCGCTGACGTGACCATCTGCTCCGACATCGACATGAGGAGTTCCAACGCCGACGGCCGGTTCGTACGCAAAGATGGCACGCCCTATCCCGAGCCATAGTCTGGTTTGAAGTTATGGCGCGGGAGCAGCTGGCGGCAGTGGATTTGCGGTGAGCCCGTTGGGCTTCGACAGCTCCCACTCGGATTTTCAAAATGGTGCGGACGGAGGGACTCGAACCCTCACGAGGTTACCCTCCAGGGATTTTAAGTCCCTTGCGTCTACCATTCCGCCACGTCCGCGCGAGCGTGTTCTAGCATTGCGCGTCTGCGCGGCGAAGCGTGACAAAGCAAAGCACTGTGCCTGTCGTCCCCGCGCAGGCGGGGACCCAAAACCATTGTCGGTACAGGTGGCCGAAAGCCAGGTGTGCATGGGTTCCCGCTTGCGCGGGAACGACCAAGCGGCCCGAAGCTCACTCCCGCACGGCGTGGCCCCACACGCTGTCCCAGTCCTGTCCGGCGGCGTCGGTGACGCGGCCGTCGGCTTCGAAGAACTTGTTGGGCACCTGGAAGATGGCGAGCATCAGCCCGCCCTCCGGACACC